>JADFMN010000005.1 GCA_022563855.1 Armatimonadota bacterium | reverse complement strand
AGAGACCGTTCACGGCCGGCGGTCTGCACACGTGTCAGGCCGGGCCACGCGCCCGCGTCCTGAGGCACGCAAAGCCAAGATTCGGTAACAATGGGTGTCGACGATGGCGGAAGAGAAAATCCTCCTGATCCTAGGGGCAGGCGCGAGTCTGCCTTACAACTTTCCACTCGGTCGAGAATTGCTGTTTCAGACTGCGCATAACCTACACTCGACGACTGACGTGCAACGCCTGCTTAACCAGATGGGTCACGGGATGGATGAAATCAAACGGTTTGCTGACGAGCTAGTTGAATCCAATCAACCTTCGATCGATGCATTTCTCTACTACAGGGGAAATTATGAAGAGCTCGGCAGACGAGCAATGGCGGCAGAGCTAATTACGAGAGAACACGACAAGATGCTTCGACGCAGACAGCAGGAGGAATGGTATGAATATCTGTTCTCTCGCCTGGTCGGGCCAGTGGAAGATTTTCCAGCCAAACCTGTCGAGGTCGTGACGTTCAACTACGACCGCTCGCTGGAACGGTTTATTGAAATCGCAGTCAAGAGCAGTTATGGCGTCAGCGAAGAAGAAGCGTCAGCGCTTCGCCAGAAAATTCCAATACACCACATCTATGGCGATCTAGGGGCGCTCGGTGAGGAGGTAACAGCAGAGTCTCGCCCCTACACCCCAGAGCTATCAGCCGCTGTGGTCTCAACGGCTGCCAAGCGGATCTGCTTACTTGGCGGGGAACGGAGCGATACTAAACAGATTGCGGCTGCCAAAGAAATGGTAGGATACGCAAGTAAAATCGCCTTTTTGGGATTCGCGTTCCATCCGCTAAATGTCAAGCAGCTTGGAATAGTCAAAGAAGCGGATACACCCTGCATCGCCACGCTCTATCAAGCATCGACCAACGAAAGGAACCGTGTCAAGAATCTCTTTGCGAGGCCGATAGATACGCGTGACTTCGATTGCATCTCCTTGCTACGCCAAATAGACATCATCGGCTGAGGTGGCGTTTTGAGGCCTCTTGACGCGCGTGCAGCTCAATTGAGCGCTTCGCGCAGGATTCGCATATCGTCATCATAGGAATCTGCGCTTAGCGGGCCGAAGGAGAATCGGGCGAAGTGGTCCAGGCTGCTGCGCGCGGAGTCCGATCGCGCCATGTCGCAGAGGCGTCCCGGCAAGATCCCCGCGTCGTGTGCGAACAGCCTCTCGTTAAACTCGTCGCCCGTCAGGCCCATCGGCAGCTTGCCCCAATGATAGAAGCCGCCGGTTCCTGTATGAAGCTCGAAACCTAAGTCCGCGAGCCCGTCGCCGTACCGTTTTCTCTGCTCGCCATAGAATTTGCAGATCGCGCGACGGGCTTGTGTCACCCTCTCGCGCTGCAACAGTTTCGTCACGTATATCTGCGACGCTCGCGACACGCCGCCCATACCGAAGGACGAGTAGTTGCGGAAGATCTCGATGTGCTTTTTCGACGCGACCGCCCAACCAATACGCATTCCGGGCACCTGCAGGCCTTTGGTCGCCGCACCGATGACGAAGATATTGGTGTCGTCGATGTTGTCGATGTGCTTCAGCGCGCTCTCCGGCTCCGGATCGCAATAGAACTCATAAGCCTCGTCGATCAACGCGCCGGTTTTCTCAGTGGAAAAACGCTCCACCAGCGCCCGCAGCTCTTCTCCCCCCGTCGCAACGCCCGTTGGGTTGCACGGATTACTCTTGAGCAGGAAGACGCGGCTCGTATCAGGCAGCGGCTCTATCGCGTAGCTGTCCGCTGACGGCCGAAACCGGTTGTGCTCGTTGCTCGGAATAAGGTGCACCTTCCGGCCAAGAACGTTAAGGATGTCGTAATACGGTGTGTACTCGGTCTCCCCAACGGCAACCGTCGTATCGTCGAGTAGAAACGCAAGCGTCGCGAATATCGCTGGCCGGCCGCCGGCAAAGACCGCAATGTTGTCGGTGCTGATGCCCGCGTTGTAAAAATGATTGTAATAATCGGCGATCGCAGCGAGCAGCGGCGGTTCGCCTGTTGCCTTCGGGTACTTCAGGTCTCGGGAGTCGAACTCTATCGATTCCGGCAGCGGCGGCCCGCCAGGGATCTGCGTCGTGAGCGGGAAACCCTGCGCCCAGGGGTGCGTCCCCGGATCGCCCATGTACTTGCCGGTCGCGTCGGTAAACTTGAACAGCGTCTCATAGACGCCCATCGGAGGGAAATCGCGAAGAATCATAAGCTGACTTGTTTGTAGCTGCAACAGACCTTACTCTCTCTTGCTGTCGTGGTGCCCGTCCTTTTCTATGGCTTTGATCGCTGCCACAGAGATTGGCACGCTAGTCAATCGGCAGACGTCCGAACCGGATGGAAACAGACGCCTCATCGCGCTGCTGTTCGGAGAAAATGTCAATGGTCAGTTCCGTGGCGTCTGGTGGCAGATCAGGCAGCTCGCAGTAGTTTCCGGTGCCCCCACCGCCGGTTAGTCTCAGGTCCAGAGTGCGACCGTTCTGATCACGAACTCGCAACTCTTCACCCTTCCAGCCCGAGTACCTGTACCCGTCATACGTTATTGTCAGCGCCAAGACCTGCTCTGCAGGCCACGTGTGCCGCGATATTGACCACAGCACGTGTTTGACGTTTAGCCTTAGGCCGCCACCTTCTGACTCGTACTCCCGTTTCGATGGTTTGTCGTCCGGTTGTGGAACGGGAACGGTCACGGACGCGGCTGGCTCGGACGGCCACTTCGGAACGCGAATTCCGAAGTCGATTGTCTTGCTCCATCCAGGCGGGAAATACACGGAGATCAGTCGGGCCTCGTACGGTAATAGCTGATCCTCGTCCTGATGATAGGGTCTGGGATGCCAACTCGTCACGGGCAAGACGCGGCAGACCCTCCCTTCGATCTCTATGTTTTCCAGATCAAGTTCCTCTTCGATGCGCGTCCCCGGTGCGCTCTTGACGGTGAATAACACGTGACCGGATCGAGAAAGTTCTTGTATCGATACGGTTACCTGGTCCTTCGTTATCGAACTCGGCACTTTAGCTTGCGCAGATTCGTTTGCTGTGATGATGAAGAGCGCCACGATCAAAATACAGCCAACAGGGAGCCACCGTTGACGGACGACCCATCCGCTGATTAGAAGGACAACAAACAACGGCACGAGCAGGGTCCACGGAAAGTCGGCAAATGCTCTGTAGTAGGAATAGACGGGGACGCTCAAGGCGAGGAGTGCAATTGCCAAGGCCGCCGCAAGCAACAGGCGAAACTTCCGCGACGACGTGCGCGAGGAACTCCAAAGCGCAAACGCCACTGCGAAAAGGGCGGCGCCGCCTGCAAGGACCCATTCTGCCCGTACACGGGCCGGGTGAGTCCAATTCATCGCCTGCGTTGAAAGAAGAAGGGCGACGAACGCAAATAGCAGCGCAACAAACGACCAGCGTTTCTCGTCGTGCCGATCACCCTTGCTGTCGTTTTGTTCACCCGTGCTCGCGTTCGCAGGCATCGTGATCGGATTTTACCTGTACAGATTTCACATACTGACAGAGTGGAACAGGCACAAGCAAGCAAGCGTCTGGTCAGCGAGTGTTTTGAACAGCGCTAGATTCGGGGAGAGAGCCGGAGCCCTCTCCCCGCCCGTCGATCAGTCGTTCTTCTTGTCGTCCATCTCCGCCGAGGCGTCGTAGGTGTCGCCCATCAGGTGCCGCGAGAAGTACTCGTACAGCATCTGCCGGAAGTAGCCGCTCATCGAGCCGTAGCCGTGCCGCTTGCCCGGCATGATCATGAAGTCGAACCGCTTGTTCGCCTTGATCAGCGCGTCGACCAGCCGGATCGTGCCGCCGGGATGCACGTTGTTGTCGATTTCGCCCGTGACGAGCAACAGCTTGCCCTCGAGGTTCTCCGCCAGCTCGACGGTCGTTGGTACGCGAATCTCGAACTTGTCGCCTTCGTCCTCATCCTCATCCTGCTCTTGTTCTTCCTCCTCTTCCTGTTGCTGCTGTTGCTGCTGGCCACCGCCGCGCCGACCACGACCGCCGCGCCTGCGCCCGCCGCCTTCCTCCTCCTCTTCCTCTTCTTCCTTCTTTACAACGACTTTAAGGCCGTGGTTCCGCTCCGACCAGTTCGCGTTGTAGATGTTGTTGTCGTGGTTGCCCGACGACGAAACACCGACCTTGAAGAACTCATTGAACGGCGGCAAGAGCATTGCGGCCGCAGTCATGAACCCGCCGCCGGAGTGGCCGAATATCCCAACACGATCAATGTCGATCCAGTCATACCGGCCAGCGAGCTGCTCGACGCCGGTCTTCTTGTCGGCCAGGCCGTAGTCGCGCAAGTTGTAGTAGCCGTAGCTGTGGTACGCGTTCGATCTGCGCGGCGTGCCGCCTCGATTGCCGATCTGGATGACGATGAACCCGAGCTGCGCCAGCTCTTGATCGGACGCTGTCGCGCTGAAGCTGTTCGACACCGACTCGGTCTGCGGCCCTGGGTAGATGTGCAGGATGACCGGGTACTTCATGTTCGGATCGAAGTCGAACGGCTTCCACAAATTGCCGTAGATGTCCGTGACCCCGTCCTGCGCCTTGACGACGAACCGCTCGGGCATGTGCCAACCCATCTCCTCCAGTTTGCTGAGGTCCATCGTCTCCAGCTCGAGCACCGTGCGCCCGCGGTCGTCGCGCACGACAGACGTCGGCGCCATGTCCACGCGAGAAAACGAATCAACGCCGTACTTTCGTGATTCGGAGAGAGACAGCGAGTGGTTTGCGTCGCCGTGCGTCAGCATCCTTAGCCCAGAACCGTCGAGGCCGATGGAGTATTGGTGAGTGTTGTAGATGTTCTCGCCGGACTCCTTGCCGACGGCGCTGAACCACATGCGCTCAGCTTCTTCATCAACGCCCATCATCGTCTCAGCGCGCCATGTTCCGGACGTGATGACGTTCTTAAACTCGCCGTCGTGCGAGTACAGATAGAAGTGGCCCCAGCCGTTTCGCTCCGACCACCAGAGGATGTCGCCGGTGTTGTTCTCGCCGACGTATCGAGCGCTGCCCCGCTCCAAAGCCGCGTCCTCGACCGATTCGGTGATGAGCACCTTGATCTCCGCAGTCTCCATGTCGTACTCGCAGAGTTCGAGGTTTCGCTGCAGCCGGTCGCGCCGGACGAACCGTAGTTTTTCGTGCCCCTCTCCGGTCCAGTGGATGTTAGATATAGTCTGGTCCGTCCACTTGTGAACGTCTACCTCTGACAGAGAGCCATCGATGTAAACATAGAGCGTGGAGAGCTGCACGTTCTCTTCGCCGGGCATCTGATACTTGTAGACCTCCAGCGTCGGGCGTGGGGTGGACAGGGAGTTGATGACGAACAGGTCCTTGACTTCCCGCGCATCGGATCGCACGATGGAGAACGCCTCCGAGTCCTCCGACCAGTTTGCGCCGACGCGCGTCTTGCGCTCCTGTTTGTCGCCGAGCGTGTACGTGCGGTAGTTGACGCTGCGGAACTCGTAGAACTGCTCTCCGTCTTCCGTCAACTGCGTTGCCTCGACATCGTCCTCCTTGTCCTCTTCGTCTTCCTTCTTGCCGAAGTACAGGTTGTAGCCCTGCATGTAGACGAACGTCAATTTGTCAGGCGCAACGGAAAACGTTGGTCGGTTTCTGTTGCCTCCTTGGCCGCGCTGCCCTCGGAAGCCTTGCCCCGGACCGCGAGGCGGCGTCTCATCTTCGTCTTCGTCCTTCTCCACTTTCTTGAGCGTCTCATCTTTAAGGTTCCACTCGTACTTTTGGTCGTCGACGGTGAACGTGATCGCTGTCTCATCTTCGTCGTACTTGATCGACGAAAACGGCAGCTGGTTGCCGACCACCGGCTTTTTTCCAAGCTCTGAAAGCGCCCCGGCGAGCTTGTCGTGATCAAACGCAGGTCGCTTCGACTTCTTGCTCGGGTCCACGAACATGAACCGGCGCCCGGTGGACTCGTTCCAGACGTACCAGAACTTGTCCGACTCGTTGATCCAGCTCGGGCGGACCGAGGTCGAGTAAACGAATTTTCGCAGTGCAGAGCCGGAGTACTTCTCCTGAAGGGTCCAGTTTGCGCCGTTTGAAGAGCCCTGTGCAGCGGCTGCCGCGACCAGAGCGAGCAGTATGATGCACGTCAGCGATCGTGATTTTGACATATGAGTTCACCTAGGTTCTTGAGCAGCCCCACCGCTGCCCGCCAACCTGTACGCCGATCCTACCTAATGCCCGTTGCATTGTTACGGTTCGGAACAACTCACACCATAAAGCTATCGCGCGTGGGGGAACCTTTCCCAATCCCTCGGCTCGCGGTCGAGCATGCTGTTGGCTTCGCCGTCGCCGATGAACTGCTCGTTCTCAGCATCCCAATTGAGCTTTCGCCCGCCGAGCCGGAGGCAGATGTTGGCCATGTGGCACACGGTGACCGAGCGGTGGCCGATCTCGGCAGTGCAGATCGTCAGATGGCGCGTCCGGATGCAGTCGAGGAAGTTCAGCGCGTGGCCGTTCGATACGTACAGCCGTTCAGCGTCATCTGGCAGCGGCTCATCGATCAGAGCCTGGTCGCTCGCGCCGATCCGTCCGCGGCTGACGAATATCCAGCCGTCGTCGCCCTCGAACGTCACGCCGTTCTCGCCCTGGTTCGTGCAATGCAGGACCACGTCGTTCGGGTACTCGTAGAAGAGGTCGTACTCGGGGAAGGTGGTGTAGTGGAACTGCGAAATTCCAGAGGGCATCATGGCCGAGCCGTAGACCGACATCGGTCCGCTGCCGTCTGCGCCGATGCCCCACTGGGCGATGTCGTTGTGGTGCGCGCCCCAGTCGGTGAGCATCCCGCCGCTGTGGTCGAGCCACCAGCGGAAGTCGCCGTGGACGCGCTCTTTGCAGTACGGGTTCTCCGGCGCCGGGCCGAGCCACATGTTGAAATCAAGGTCGTGCGGCACAGGCAACGACTCGAACGGGCCGCCGGTCGGGCCGGTCGGGAGGTGGGTGACGACCTTGTTCAGCTTGCCGATCCTTCCGTTGCGGACCAACTCGCACGCGAGGCGGAAACGACCGTTGGACCTCTGCTGGCTTCCGGTCTGGAAGATCGCGCGGTTCCGCGTCGCCGCCCAAGAGACTTCGCGGCCTTGGTTGATCGTTAGCGTCATCGGCTTTTCGCAGTAGACGTCGAGCCCTGCGTACATCGCTGCGATCGAGATCGCCGAGTGCCAGTGGTCGGGAGTGCCGATCACGACCGCGTCGAGGTCCTCTTTTGCGAGCATCTCGCGGTAGTCGCCGTACTTCCTGGTGTCCGTGCCAAAAGTATCGGCGGCCTCCTGCAGGTGCTGGCCGTCGACGTCGCAAGCCGCGACGAAGTGCGCGCCCTCCTGGTCGTGAATGTATCGCGAGACGCCGAGCCCCTGCCGAAAACCGCCGCGCGACCCGCCGGGGCCGATCACGGCGAAATTGAGCGTGTCGTTCGGGCCGATGCGCTTCGGCCGCCGCAGAAACGTCTCTGCCTCTGCCGCCTCTGCCTTGCTCGTGAACCATGCCGGCAGCGTCACCATGCTCGCCCCGACCAGCGCGTTTTTCAGGAACGAGCGCCGCGAATATCCGTTGTCGTTTGCCAAATCCGTGTCCTCCGTGCGGAGGTTAGCCTATTTGGCGGGAGTCAAATCAAGCTCATGGCGTCGAACCGCCGCCGCCGCCGAAATCGTGATCGCTGACACGGGAGGCCTCTACTGTTACAAGTGTGCCGTTGCTTCCACGGACGACGATAATATCGCCCTCCTCGAAGTAGGTCGTATGCAGTTCGAAGTCAGAGGTTTTGAGGTCCATGAATTTGGTCTCTCCGTAGTAGAGCCCAAAGCTGAGAAGAAGCGATTCTTCGTCGATGAAGACAACCGTCCGAAACGTGTGGCCTATGCCGTTGGTCGTCACAGAAATCTTTGCTGGAAATCCCATGAAGGTCCGAACCTTGGGTGCCATGATGCGCTTGCCCCATTTGCCAGCGTCTCGCTGCTTGAGGAGCGCTGCTTTATCTTCCCCTCGGAAGATCGTGATCTTGTCGTGCGCGATCGTAGCGGTCGGAAGAATCAAGCCGTCGAAGTCCTTGAATACATACAGCTCAATGAGGAACTGAGGGGGGCTGTTCGCCAGTTCGGCTCGCTGCGCGTACGCGAGGCCTGCGACGCTCGCAAGGACGAGAACCGATAAACTTCTAGACCACATACGGATATTATATCAAACTCGGCGGGACTCAATCGCGAAAAATCGCCGTGAGCAACCGATGTCATCCTTTAAATCCGTGTCCTCCAACAGCGGATCGGCATATTCCCCAGCCATCAACGCAACATTAAATGTGCGGCTACAGCTTCCACCCATCGCGGTAGGTCGGCGTGATCAGGTCGTTGAACTCGTCCGAGTTGCGGACCCGCGTGCGGCGGGAGTCCCACTCGACCTTTTCGCCGTCCGCCCAGATCGCCAGGTTGCCGAGCAGCACGGTCTCTGTCAGCGGCCCGGAGTAGTCCACGATGTCGGACTTGGCGCGCTTGCCGTCGTTGATCGCGTCGACCAGCTCCTTGAAGTGGCCGGGAGACTCCTCGACTTCGACCTCCGGCAAGTCCCCGCCACCAACGATGACCGTTCCGCTGCCGTAGGTGTCCGGAGTGTAGAGCGTGGCGTTCTCGCAAACGAATATGCTTCCGTTACCGCCAGTTGTGATCCCAGGCGTTAGCTCAGGATCGGGCTTCTTGCCGCCGTCGTACCAGTACATCGTCAAGGCCGCGCGACCCCGTCGCTCGGGAAATTCGTACTTCACCTTTGACCACACGGGGTACGTCTCTCTGTTGTTGCCCGATGTCTCGGCTTGTACGGAAGTCGGATCACGGAGGTCGAGCCCCATGAACGCGAGGTTGATCACGTGGCAGCCCATGTCGCCGAGCGAGCCGGAGCCGAAGTCCCACCGTCCGCGCCACGCGAACGGGTGGTACCCGTCAGCGTAAACGCGGAACGGCGCTGGCCCGAGCCACATCTCCCAGTTGAGCGTGCGCGGGATCGGCTTGACATCGGGGCGACCGACGCCTTGCGGCCACCAGCCGCTCGCGCGGTCGGTCCAAACGTGCACTTCCTTGACATCGCCGAACATCTTGTCCTCAAGCATCTTCGCCACTTTCCGAAGATCGGTCGAAGCCGTACCCTGGTTGCCCATCTGCGACATCACGCGGTTGTCCTTTGCGATGCGCTGCAGCATCCTCGCTTCGTGCAGCGTGCGCGTCAGAGGCTTCTGGACGAAGACGTGCTTGCCCATGCGCATCGCCAGCGCGGCGGCGGGGGCGTGGTTGTGGTCAGGAGTGCTGATGACGACCGCGTCGATCTCCTTATCCATTTTTTCGAGCATCATGCGGTAGTCGTTGAAAGCGCTGCACTCGGGGTGCTGGATCAGAGCCGTCGTAAGGCGGCCGACGTCAGCGTCGCAGAGGCTGACGAGTTTGCCATACGTGTTCGCAGATGCCATGTCGGAAGCGCCCTTGCCGGCGACGCCGACGACGGCAAAACGCGGCAGACGACTCTGGACTCGGTAGGTCGTCGTGCCGGCGACAACCGACGCAGGAAGGCCGATTGTCATGCCGACTCCGGCTATCGCGGACGCCTTCAAAAGATCGCGGCGGGACAGTTTCTTGGACATAAGACTCCTCGCCAGAAGTATAACGCTTTGACTGCGGGTCTGTCGATCTTCTTGTTTAGGATCAAGGTGCGGTGTGCGACGGATGAAGGAAGAATATGGGCGGTGTGCCACGGTCAGGCCCGAAGGGTTTGTCCGTGATCGGGCTTGTGCCACGGTCAGGCCCGAGGGGTTTGTCCGTGATCGGGCTTGCAAATTGCGTACCTGCGTCGGAAGGCCCCGACCTAACCTCCCCCGGTCACGACGATTCGAGGCGTATGTCAGCCAGCAGACCGGGGGAGGGATTCGGAGCGCGGGCATTCTCCTGAGCCAGTCGAAGGACGGTACCCCGGTCCGCGAACATTCTCCTGAGCTCAGCCTGTGCTGAGCTCAGGATGACTGCGTCCGCGCACTCCGAAAGCCCATCACCCGTCACCCGCGACCCGTCTACCGAACTTCCGAACCAACCGGAACGCCCCCTAAAGCATAATCACCGATCGGATCACATCGCCGGTCTCCATCTCATGGAACGCGTCCTCGACGTCTTCGAGCGCGATCTTGCCGGTCACCATGCTGTCGAGGTCGAGCTTGCCGGTCAGATACAGGTCGGCCAGCAGGGGGAAATCGTGCGAGGGGAGCGCGTCGCCGCAGTGGCAAACGCGTAGCGACGCCTTGTTCCAATAAACGCCAGTCGCGAAGTCGCCGAGGTTGAGGTTGACCGCGTCGGTCTCCGCCGGGAATCCGATCGTCGTCGCCGTGCCGCCGTAGGAGAGCATCTTGATCGCCTGCTCGGTGCAGGCCGGGACGCCGGTCGCCTCGAAAGCGAACTCCGCGCCTCCGTCCCAACCGTCGTCGGTGAGCTTGCGGACCTCCGCTACCGGATCGACTTTGCTCGCGTCCACCACGTGCGTCGCGCCGAACTTCTTGGCCCAATCGAGCTTCGTCTGCTTCAGGTCGACGCCGATGATCTGGCGAGCGCCCATCAGCTTCGCGCCTTGGATCACGCTCAGGCCGACACCGCCGCAACCGATGACGACGACGCGCGCACCGCGGAACACGGGCGTCGTGTTCATCGTCGCGCCGACGCCGGTGACGACGCCGCACGCGATCAGGCACGCCTTGTCAAGAGGCATTTCGCTCGGCATCTTGATCGCGGCCTTGCTGTGCACGACTGTGTGGGTCGCGAACGTGCCGCAGCGCAGCACTTGCGAACAGACAGCGCCGTCGGACTTGCGGTGGATGCGCGGGCCGGGCCGCAAAGCAGCGTAACAATGGCGCGGATCGCCGCGCAGACACGCCGGGCACTTTTCGCAAGGCGCGCGATAAGCCAGCACAACGGGATCGCCCTTTTGTAAATTGGTAACACCCTCGCCGACCTCTTCGACATACCCCGCGCCCTCGTGGCCGAGCACGATCGGGAACTCCATGCCGCTGCCGCCCAGGTTCTTGACCGTCAGGTCGGTGTGGCACACACCGCTCGCCACGAGCTTGACCAGAACTTCGTTCGGGCCGGGGGGATCGATGACGATGTCGCGCACAACAGCCGGAGCGCCCGGCTCTTCGAGAATGGAGGCCCTGCCTTCGTAAGCCATAGGCGAATCTTAGCAGAACCGTCATCCCGAGCGGACCGAAGGAGCACGGTTCAGGGGCGGTTGCTCACCTCGAATCTCACGATTAGAAAGGTGGCCCAAAAGCCGTCTACAGCCCGGCAGATACCCCCAATCGCGCTCCTTCGATCCACTCAGGATGACGATTGGGGGCACTGTCCTGCCACTCGCCGCCTCACGATCAATAGACGATGATCCACACCGTCTGATCGAAGCTGATCAGCCATGGGTACGAGAGCACAATCCCAGCTTCTTTGTAGCTGATCTTGGCTTTCATCTGCCTCGTGCCCGCCTCGATGAACCGTCCCGGGTCGACCGTGATGCTCACCTCAACTATCGAGTCCGCCAACGTAGCGATCATGAAGTCGACCTCTTCCCACGAGCTTGTGTCGTAGTTCCACAGCTCGATCCACTGGCCGATGTTGTTGATCTCGGCGTGGGCCTCTACTCTGATCCGAAGCTCGCTCGGCGTTTCAGTCGGAGAAGTGCCGACGACGATCAGCTGCACTTGTCGCTCAGCCTGGTTCAGCGTGATCCCCGGCCTAACCCGCATCCAGCTGTCGTCGCTGGCTAGCAGATCGCTCAACCCGCCGCCGGTCAGAATCCCGCGGAACAGAGAGAAGCTGTCCGGCGAGACCGTCGTGGTCTGCGCCATCCCGATGGAGGGCTGTGCATCGTTGGCCGCGTTGTTCGTCAGCCGCGTCTGCCCAGAGCCGTCGGCGTTCATGATGTAGATCTCACTGTTGCCGTCGCGCCCGGACGCAAACGCGATCTTCGATCCGTCCGGGCTGAACGCAGCACTCCAATTGGTACCCGTGTGATTGGTCAGGTTCGTCAACCCAGAGCCGTCCGGGTTCATAACGTAGATCTGAAACCCGGCGCTGCGGTTGGAGTCAAACGCGATCTTCGACCCGTCAGGGCTGAACACAGGGCGCTGATCGCGACCCGCGCTAAAGGTCAGCCGCGTCACTCCTGTGCCGTCGGCGTTCATGATGTAGATCTCACTGTTGCCGTCGCGCCCGGACTCAAACACGATCTTCGACCCGTCCGGACGGAACGCAGGAGAGGCATCGCCAAACAGGTTGTTCGAAAGGTTCGTCCGCCCAGAGCCGTCTGCGTTCATGACGTGGATTTGTTCGCTGAAGCCCTCCCAGGCCTGAAACGCGATCTTCGATCCGTCCCAGCTGAACGCAGGATTGCTATCGATGATCTGGTAGTCGTTCGTCAGGTTTGTCTTCCCGGTGCCGTCCGCGTTCATGACGAAGATATCCGGGCTACTCGGGCCAGACGATCGGTACACGATCTTCGACCCGTCCGCGTTGAACGCAGGAGATATATCGTCAACCGCGTCGTTCGTAAGGTTCGTCAGCCCGGAGCCGTCCGCGTTCATGACGAAGATATCATTGTTGCCGGGGCCCACGCGCTCGGAATGAAACACAATCTTGTCCTGGCCAGTAGCTTGCACGAGCGGAGCAGCCGCTATTGCGGCCAAAACGACTACCAAATACTTAGACGTCGGTCTCATCAGTCCTTTCGAACCTCTCTAGATCTAGCCTCCGCATCCTCCAAATGGGAGGCAAAGTACACATCTAAGTATACCAACCAACCGTCGCCCGAGCACCCCCGCAAATATACCGAAGAACCACCGCGTCGACAACCTCGCCGAACGAGCCCGGCTCTCCGAGCGTGCTCTCCCAACAGCGGCTGAGCACGGCGCCGACTCTTCCACAGGCCAGCAGAGCTAATTAGACTCAACCAAACTTGCGGACGGGGCTTGAAGGTGCGTCGACCGCGTCGCTGTCGCCTGGTCGTCGTCTGCCTTTGCCGTCGCCGGGATAGCAATTGGCGACTACTTGGCGACCATTGGACGACGCCCCGCCAAACGTTCCACCCAACCTCGCTGTATACTCTCAGTGAGAGTGAACATTCCTGTCGTGCACGGCGTGATCGACCGCCGGATTCTCGTGAACTACCGAATCGATCCCGAGGTTCTGAGCGGAGTGTTGCCGGACCCGTTCCGACCGAAGACGGTGGGCGGCTACGGGATCGGCGGCGTCTGCCTAATCCGCCTGAAGGGGCTCAGGCCGCGCAGAGCTCCAGCCGCATTCGGGATTTCGTCCGAGAACGCCGCGCATCGGTTTGCGGTCGAGTGGGACGAGGACGGTTTGTCGAAGGAGGGGGTGTACATCCCGCGGCGAGACACCTCTTCGCGGCTCAACGTTCTCCTCGGCGGGCGTCTGTTTCCCGGATACCATCACCTTGCGAAGTTCGACGTGCAGGAGGGCGGTGGTCGATACCGTGTCGAGATGACCAGCGACGACGGAGGCGCCAAGCTCATGGTCGATGGCAAGATTGCGGACCGTCTTCCGCAATCTTCGGTCTTCCCTTCGCTCGAAGAGGCTTCGTCGTTCTTTGAGGCGGGTTCGCTGGGTTACTCTGCGTCGCGGAGTGCGGGGACTTATGACGGCCTGGAACTGATGAGCGTGAATTGGCTGGTCGAGCCGCTCGATGTCGACGTCGTCGAGTCCAGCCTGTTCGATGACGAGTCGAAGTTTCCGCCGGGCTCGGCGGTATTCGACTGCGCGCTACTCATGCGCGACATCGACCACGAGTGGCACGAGCGTAAGCCGCTCCGTAGCTGACGCGGTCGCTCCAAACGTGACAGAATCACGCCATGCTTGCGTCCACCGTTCTGTTCCTGGCTCTTGCTCCGCACGTCTCGCCGACGACGCCTCACCGGATATTGCTGACCTGGTCCGGAGATCCGGCGACCTCGGCCAGCGTCACATGGCGGACAGAGGCACCGACGGAAGGAGCCGAGGGTGAGATCGCGCCAGCCGACGCGGATCCGGCGTTCGTCCAAGATGCAACAAAGACCATCGCGAACTCTCAGCCACTGACAATCGGTGAGACAACCGTCCACTACCACACAGTCACTTTCAAGGACCTGACGCCCGAGACGCTCTACGCCTACCGGGTCGGAACGCAGGAGGAATGGAGCGAGTGGGTGCAGTTCCGCACCGCCAGCGCAACGCCCAAGCCGTTCACGTTCATCTACTTCGGCGACGCGCAGAACGACCTCAAGAGCCTGTGGTCGAGGACCGTGAGACAGGCGTACCGGCACGACGCCCGCGCTGACTTCATGATCCACGCCGGCGACCTGGTCAACTCGCCGAACGCCGACGGCGAATGGAGGGACTGGTTTTACGCAGGCGGCTGGGTGCACAGCATGCTCCCCAGCATCGCTGTGCCAGGCAACCACGAGTACCGCTGCGGAAAGCTAAGCGACTTCTGGATCCCGCAGTTCGAGTTCCCGCGCAACGGCCTTCCACAGCTGCCGGACACCAACTACTACATCGACTTCCAGGGCGCGCGCATCATCGCGCTCGACTCGAACCGGCTCATCGAGGAGCAGGCCGCGTGGCTCGATGGAGTGCTAAAGGACAACCCGAACAAGTGGACGTTCGTGACCTTCCACCACCCGATCTTTTCAACCGCGCAAGGCCGTGACAACCCGGGCCTTCGCGCGGCGTGGCAGCCGATCCTGGAGAAGTACAACGTCGCTCTGGTGTTGCAAGGGCACGACCACACGTACGGTCGGCGCAACGTTACGACCGGCTTGTCGGCGGTCAATGAGGCGACGGGGACTGCGTACGTGGTCTCTGTGAGCGGGCCGAAGATGTACACGGTCGGCGACGAGGCCAAGCGCACGATGCAGAAGACCGGCGAGCGCAAACAGCTGTACCAGATCATCCGAGTCAACGGCGACACGGTGCAGTACCGCGCGTATTTAGTGACCGGCGAGCTGTACGACGCATTCGACTTGCGCAAGAACCCGGACGGAACGAACACGTTCGTTTCTGTGACTATTTCGCAGACGGCTGACGGCACGTCCTCTGCTGTCGCCTGGTAGTCGTCTGCCTGCGACGTCGCCTAGTTGTCGTGCATTATTCATCAGTAAGCACCTCTCCCCCTGAGGGAGAGGCTGGCTAAGGGGGTCAAGCGATACAGTCCCATCCGATTAAACTCTGGCTCCAGAATCGAACCGAAAAAACGAAAGGACTTTCTCTGTTTCGCCCCCTCTCCTCAATCCTCCCCCTCGAACGGGGGAGGAAGCCACTTGGTCTCCCCGACGACTACCTGTCGACAACCAGACGTCGCACCGCAAGAGTAAAGGACTTCGTCTGATTGGACCCCATCCTTAATCTTTGCGCGGCAAGACTCTCCACTGGAGAGGTCTTGGCGGCAAATCCCGAGGCTCCGGGATAGGAGGCTCCTTAGAAAACCCTCCCGCGGCCTGCGGGCTGTCTCTCGCAGCGCGCTCTGGTGGCCGGGGGAGGCTAGGAGGGGGCTAGAACACTGTGGACTGCAGAGTCCACATGCCGGGTTGCGGTCCTTCGACAAGCTCAGGAAAGAGCCCGCGCTCCGATACATGGGGGTCGCAATGTCGTCCGGGTGACTACTTGGCGACGATTTCCTTGCGTTCCTTCAGGTCGTACATCTTACATCCCTCCACACTCGAAGTGTGGAGGGTACTTGTGCCGCCAAAAAACCCCTTCCTTCCATGAGTTTGGAGGCATGAACAATGAAAGGACTTTGTCGGTTTCGAACCCCCTCCTCAATCTTTGCGCGGCAAGACTCTCCACCGGAGAGGTCTTGGCGGCAAATCCCGAGGCTTCGGGAGAGGAGGCTATCTGGTGACAATTCGGCGACTACTTGGCGACTACTTGGCGACGCTC
Organism: Armatimonadota bacterium; assembly: GCA_022563855.1. Lineage (NCBI taxonomy): Bacteria > Bacillati > Armatimonadota > Armatimonadota bacterium. Next base: position 223,206 of record JADFMN010000005.1, on the reverse strand, counting down.
CTTAAGGTCGTAGGTCTTCCCTTTCTCTAATCTCAAGAAGTCTGTCTCGCCAGTCGGGGTAACTCTGTAGTCGTAGAAGTGCACCGCGCCGGTGCCGACGACTTCCGCGACAACGCCCTGCACGATGATCGCGGTGCCTTCGTCGATGCCGATGCCGAGCACTTGCGGATACGCCTTCATCAACTCGGTCATGTCCTTCTGCCTACCGCGCTGCGTGAAGTGCTGATCGACCGCCGCGCCGGGGAGGAATCCGAGGCCGCGCAGGTAACCGGGCGCGATGATGTTCAGGTTTCCGAGCGGATCGCCGCGCGCGAGGAACTCCGCCTGGATGGACGCGCCCGCCGACGAGCCGCCGATAACCCCGCCTCTTTTCAGCACGTCGCGCATCAGGTCGTGCGCCTTCGTGTCCATGTAGCTGTCGACGAGGTTCCACTGGCGCCCACCGCCGAACCAAACACCGCCCGCGTCCTTCAGCGGTTCTAAGAACTCTTCATCCGTATCCGATTTCTCACGGTCCTTTGTGTGAATCCAAGTGACGTTCTTCGCCCCTCGCCCCCGCAAGAGCCGCACGAAACCGGGCTCCTGTGAAATCTCCTCTTGGAACGAGCACGGCACGTAAACGATCCGCGCGTCCGGACCGCCAGCCTCTTTGATGAACCGCTCGATCAGCCCGTCGGGGATTCCGCCGCCGCCAACGATCATCAGCGTGCCGCTCGGCACTTCGGGGGTCTTGGCAACCGGGAACGCGGGCATCGTCCGATCGAGCGCGCGACGTCGGAGCGAAACGAGATCAACTCGACCGCCTGGAGAGACGACGATCTCCACCGCGTCCATCCCTCCGCCAGCGGCTAGGCTGAACTTGGTATCGCCGCTCCCGATCACGCGTCCGAACCGCCCCACGAACACGATCGCCGCCCCGTCTCCCACGTCCATTTGCACCGTGCCTACCGACGAGCTATCGCTGCTCCCGGCGATCTCGACGTACGGCAGCAGCGCCTTGAACCTGCCCGTGCCGAGCAGCTCTTCCGATATGCCGACGACGCCTCCCTTCTCTTTGATCGCCTTGAGGGCGTTGCGCGCGCTCGCCGTTCCGACGAAGAGGCCGTCGATCCAGACCGAGTCAGCTTTAGCGAGATCGGCCGAGTCAAACACGGAAACAACCTTTGCGTTCGACGTCTCCGCCCACGTCGCGCGTGCGTCGTCTGCAGTCGATGAGATGACGAGAATCTGTCCATCGCCGGCGAGGCGCTTGAAGTGTGGACGCGCATCGTCCTTTGCCTCGTCGCCGCCCCAGACGATAATCGACCCGCGAATGATCGGCTGCGGCCAATCGGTCTTGCCCTGGCCAACAGCCAGCGCGGCGACGACAACGATAAAGAGAGACAGAACGAGTTTTCTTCGCATCACAGAATCCTAAAGTAATCCTACCGCCAGATGATTTCGCGTATCACCACAGTTTGTCGCAGACCATCAGCTACGAGTCCATCGCCAGCACTTCGACCTCGACGCTGGCGGTCTCGTCGCCGGCCTTCAGCTTCACTTTGTACACGCCCGGTTCGACGAAGAACGTCTGCCCCGGCTCTTGGTTCTTGTCCGCCAGTTGCAATTGCTCTTTCGGCTGCAAGTCCCATACGACACGGTTGAGCCCTGGCGCCGCCGGACCGGTGAGCTTGCGTACCTCGTTGCCGTCCGCGTTCTCGATCACGATCTCGACTTCGTCGGCTTCGTACTCGCCGACCCAGTAGTTGATCATCGCACCGAGCGGCCTGTTCTCGCCTCGGAAGATCTGATCGGTCCACAGCCCGCCGTAATTGAGGAAGTAGCGCGGCTTTGCGGGCAGCGGATCGAACGCGTGCAGCTTCGACTTCATGACCTTTGCGTCGAGCTGGCCGAACATCGAAGCGTCGTCCATCACCCAGATCGACCGGCCGTGCGTCCCCAGAATCAGGTCAAGCGTTCGCGGGTGCTGCTTGATGTCGTCGACGGGGGTCGTCGGCAAGTTATCGCACTTTAGCGAGACCCAGTTCTTGCCGCGGTTTGTCGTGACGTACATTCCGTTTTCCGTGCCGCAGTACAGCACGTTCTTGTTCTTCAGGTCCTCGCGCACGACCTTCACGGACCAGCCTTTGGGCAAATCGCCGGAGATATCGGACCAGCTCCTGCCCATGTTTGTCGTCATCAAAATGCACGGGTCCATGTCGTCATCTCTGTGGCCGTCCACGCTAGCGTACGCCGCGCCCTGGGTGTGGTGCGACGCCTCTATCCTGCTGACGTACCGACCGCCGACTTGACGCGGAGTCACATCGCTCCAACTCTTCCCGTCGTCCGTCGTCACGTGGATCAAGCCGTCGTCGGAGCCAGACCAGAGCAAGCCTTTCTTCAGAGCGCTTTCCGCCAGAGTGACCACCGTGCAGTGCGTCTCTGCGGTCGATCCAGTCGTATCGGACTTCTCATTGTCGTTGGTCGTCAGATCTGGGCTGATCCGCTTCCACCTGTCGCCCCGCTCGGTCAGTTTGAAGACGTGGTTCCCGCCGATGTACAGCGTCTTTGGATCGTGGGCGCTGACGAGGAACGGGCTGTTCCAGTTGAACCTCACACGCGGCTCGCCCTCCGCCGGGTGCGGTGCGACGCGGCTGAACTCACCGGTGCGCATATTTACGCGGGTAATGTTCCCGCCTTGCCACTCAGCGAACACGACGTCTTCGTCGGTCGGATCGAACTCCGCGTGAAAACCGTCGCCCCACAGCACAAACTTCCAGTCGAAGTTCGTGATTCCGGTTTTCGGCGCATCGGGATCCTCCGCCTGGCGCGTCCCGCTGCTCGGGCCGACCCACGTTCCGTTGTCCTGCAGCCCGCCGATGATTCGGTACGGATCTGAGTCGTCGAACGACACGTTGTAGAACTGCCCGACGGCCATGACGTTGAGGAACTGCCACTTCTTGCCCCCGTCGAAGGTTTGGTAGATTCCGCCGTCGCTTCCGTTGACCACGTGATCCGTGTCGCGCGGGCTAATGATCAGCGCGTGCATGTCGACGTGCATCTTGTCGCCGAAACCCCGCCGGAACGTCTTGCCGCCGTCGTCGCTGACCTCGGTGTACCAACCGAGCTGATACACGCGCTTGCTGTTCTTCGGATCGAGGTAGATTCGCCCGAAGTACCAGCCCCTGGGCGTGCGGACCGACAGCCGTTTCCACGTCCGGCCGCCGTTCTCGCTGCGGAACACGCCGCCAGATCGGCTGCGGTCGTCCCGGATGTCGCGCGTGCCACCTTCTTTTGATTCGACCGTTGCGATGAGCACGCTCGGGTCTTTGTCGAAGATGTCGATCCCGATTCGACCCGCCGTTTTCGGCAGGCCCGTCCTCAGCTTTCGCCAGGTCTTGCCGGCGTTCGTAGATTTATAGATTCCTCCCTTTGCGCTACCGCTCGCAAAACTGTGAGCGGATCTGCGCCGGTAGAACATGCACGCGTACACCGTGTTGGGGTTCTTCGGATCGATGTGGACGTCGCAGCATCCGTGATCGTGATCTATGCGCAACACCGCCTTCCAAGTCTTCCCTCCGTCCGTGGTTTTGTAGACCCCTCGCTCGCGGTTCGCGCCCCACAGGTGGCCAAGCGCGGCGACGTAGCAGGTGTCCGGGTCGCGCGGATCGATCGCCAAGCTCGGTATGTCGTGCGTGTTCTCGAGTCCGCAGTGCGTCCACTTCTTGCCGCGGTCTGTTGAACGGTAGACGCCGTGGCCCCAGCTCGACGAATTGCGGCTGTTGCCTTCGCCGGTGCCGACCCAGATGATCGCGCCCCGTCCCTTCTCCTCGCGCTTGCGCTTGCCCAGCTTCTTGTCTTCCTTCGACCAGCCGCTCCAGTCCGCAGGCGCGTCCGCAACACCGACAGAGCCGATGCTCGACGTGATCTCTTTGTCGAAGATCGGATCGAACGTCACGCCGCGATTCTCCGTTCGCCACAGGCCGCCCGACGCAAACCCGGCATAAAAAGTCTTGTCGTTCCCAGGCTCAAAGCAGAGCGCCGAGACCCGCCCGCCCATTGTGCCTGGCCCGATGCTGCGCCACTTGATTCGTCGAAGGTCGGTCGTGAGTAGCTCGCGTTTTGCCATTTTTCTCTTTCGTGAGTTTGGCACAGCAGAATGGTAATCTCGCTACATGATCTCGGTCAGCGGCGATCCGATCGTGCTTGAGGTGCTGGAAGACGTCGTTTACAACGGCTCTCAGGTGTCGTTGGACCCCGCCGCCATCGACCGGATGACCGATTCGCGCCGGGTGATCGAACGGATCGTCGCGACCGACGAAACCGTGTACGGCGTCAACACGGGCTTCGGGAAGCTCAGCTACGTCCGCATCCCAAACGAGGAGTTGGGCGAGCTCCAACTCAACCTGGTGCGCAGCCACTCCTGCGGCGTCGGCGAGCCTTTGAGCGAGCCCGAAGTGCGGGCGATGCTGCTGCTCCGAGCGAACGTGCTGGCGGTCGGCCTCAGCGGCGCGCGGCCGGTGGTCGCCGAGACGCTGATCGCAATGCTGAGCGCTGGCGTGCATCCGGTGATTCCGTCGCGCGGATCGGTCGGGGCTAGCGGCGATCTTGCCCCTCTCGCGCACCTGGCTCTGGCTGTGATCGGCGAGGGCGAGTGCTTTTACCAAGGTGCGCGCGTAGACTCGTCCGTCGCGCTCAAGAAGGCAAAGATCAAGCCGGTGGTGCTTGAGGCGAAGGAGGGGCTGGCGCTTTTGAACGGCACGCAGGCAATGTCGGCGGTCGGCGCCCTCGCGTTGGCGCGAGCCCGGCGTCTCGTCTGGCTGGCGAACGGCGCAGGAACGATGACGCTGGAAGCGCTGCTCGGAACGCCGGTGCCTTTTGATCCGCGAATCCACGCGGCGCGTCCTCACGTCGGGCAGATCGCTGTGGCAAAACACCTTGCCGAACTGATGCTCGACAGCGAAATCCGGGAGTCGCATTTCGAGGGCGACGAGCGCGTGCAGGACGCGTACAGCCTTCGGTGCATGCCGCAAGTCCACGGCGCGACCCTCGATGCGATCGACCACGCAGTGCGTATCACCGAAATCGAGAGCGGATCGGCGACGGACAACCCGCTTGTCTTCGCTGAGACCAGCGAGGTGTTGTCCGGCGGCAACTTTCACGGCGCACCGCTCGCCGGGACGTTCGACTACGTGGCGATAGCCGTCACCGACCTTGCGAGCATCTCCGAGCGGAGGATCGACCGCATGATCACTCCGGAGATGAGCGAAGGGCTGCCGCCGTTTCTAACGTCCAATCCCGGCACCGGCAGCGGGTACATGATCGCGCACGTCGCGGCGGTGTCTCTGCTGAACGAGTGCAAAGTGCTGTCGCATCCGGCGAGCGTCGACAACGTTCCCACGAGCGGCGGCAAGGAGGATCACGTCAGCATGGGCATGATGTCCGCGCTCAAACTCAAGCAGATCGTTGGAAACGCCGAGACGGTCATCGCCGTCGAGCTGATGGCAGCCGCAGAAGGGCTCGAGTACCGAAAGCCGCTCAAACCCGGCCCTCGCGTACAGGTGATCTACGACCAAGTGCGCGAGATCGTGCCGTTCTTGGACTCGGACCGCCCGCTCTCTGGGGACATCGAACGGCTGACGGCTGCGATCCGCGACCGGCGATTTCTAATCTAGCAGCGCTGGCGATTCGATCCGCCAATCCCTCTCCCGCTCCTCGGCCGCCCGACCGGTATTCGCAATCGTGAGTGGGAGAGGTTAGGTGAGGGATTCGGAGCGCGGACTCTCTCCTGAGCTTGTCGAAGGACCGCATCCCGGCCCGTGGACTTTTAGTCCACGGCAGACAGGCTCTACGACGACAGGATGCCCAACCATCCAGCAGAAAACCTGCGACAGCGATCGGGCAAGATGCCCGAGCCACGCACGGCCAGGATGGCCGTGCCACCTTCTCAGTGCAATCGAGAACGATCCCGAACTCCCGAACCTCAAAGACGAACGGCGCGGTAGCCCGTGAGTCAAAGGCGCGGTAGCCCGTGAGTCAAAGGCGCGGTAGCCCGTGAGTCAAAGGCGCGGTAGCCCGTGAGTCAAAGGCGCGGTGTCGCATGATCCTTCGATCCGCTCAGGATGACGCGCCACGCTCCAACGCGGGGCTCCGGGTTTCAGCCTCCTCTCCCCTGGAGCGAGAGGATTGAGGTGAGGGGGTCGCAAGCGGAAACACACTGCAAGCCAAAGCCAAGGTCGCCCAGGAGAACGACCCTCCATCGGAACACGTAAGTCGGAAGTCCCGAGTCCCGAGTTACGAGTCACGAATCCCGAAAACAAACCCGAGCCAATCCGAACTCCCGAACCCCCGAACTTCCGAACCCCAGTAAAATACGGCCATGTCGATCAGGACGCCAGTTCGTGCGCCGCGCGGGACAGAGATTTCGTGCAAAGGCTGGCAGCAGGAGGCCGCCCTGCGCATGCTGATGAACAACCTCGACCCGGAGGTCGCCGAGAACCCGGACGAGCTGATCGTCTACGGCGGGACCGGTCGCGCCGCTCGGTCGTGGGAGGCGTTCGACGTGATCGTCCGCACGCTGCGAAACCTCGAGAACGACGAGACGCTTTTGATCCAGTCGGGGAAGCCTGTCGGCGTTTTTCAAACGCACGAACACGCGCCGCGCGTGCTGATTGCGAACTCTAATTTAGTCGGTCGCTGGTCGAATTGGGATCACTTCAACGAGCTAGAAAAAAAAGGGCTGATGATGTACGGCCAGATGACCGCCGGCTCGTGGATCTACATCGGCAGTCAGGGGATCGTGCAGGGCACTTTCGAGACGTTTGCCGCGTGTGCGCGCAAGCACTTCGGCGGCTCTTTAGAAGGCAAGCTCGTCGTCAGCGGGGGCATGGGCGGAATGGGGGGCGCGCAACCGCTCGCCGCGACGATGGCGGGCGCGAACTTCATCGGCGTCGAGGTCGATCCCGCACGGATCGAGAAGCGTCTGAGAACCGGCTACTGCGACCGCGTGGCGCACACATTAGACGAGGCCTTGACTATGATCGATGAGGCTTCTGAGCCGGTCTCCGTCGGGCTTGTTGGAAACTGCGCCGACGTGCTGCCTGAAATGGTGAAGCGTGGGCTGGTGCCCGATATCCTGACCGACCAGACAAGCGCGCACGACCCTCTGAACGGCTATGTGCCAAACGGAATGACCCTCGCAGAAGCACGCGACTTGCATAAGTCTAATGCTGAAACCTATACAAAGAAGTCGATTTCAGCGATTGGCGAGCACGTCTCGGCGATGCTCTCGTTACAAAAAGCAGGCGCTATCACCTTCGACTACGGCAACAACATCCGTGCGTTCGCGGTCGAGGCGGGTGTGGAAAACGCGTTCGACATCCCCGGCTTCGTGCCGGAGTACATCCGGCCGATGTTCTGCGAGGGTCGCGGGCCGTTCCGGTGGGCTGCTCTCAGCGGCGATCCGCAGGACATCGCAGTGACGGACAAGCTTGCGCTGGAGCTTTTCCCCGAAGACCAAACGCTCAGTCGCTGGATGAAGCTCGCGCAAAGGAAGATACGGTTCCAAGGTCTTCCCTGCCGCATCTGCTGGCTCGGTTACGGCGAGCGCGCAGAGTTCGGCGTCGCCATCAACGACTACGTGCGTGATGGAAAGATCAAAGCCCCGATCGTGATCGGCCGCGACCACCTCGACTGTGGCAGTGTCGCGTCGCCAAATCGCGAGACGGAGAACATGCTCGACGGCACCGACGCGGTCGCCGACTGGCCGCTGCTAAACGCGATGCTCAACACCGCGAGCGGGGCGTCGTGGGTCTCAATCCACAACGGCGGTGGAGTCGGCATCGGCTACTCGCAGCACGCGGGCATGGTCGTCGTTGCCGACGGAACCGACGCGATGCGCACGCGCATCGAGCGCGTCCTAACCACCGACCCCGGCACCGGCGTCATCCGCCACGCCGACGCAGGGTACGAAGACGCTAAGCGGTTTGCAAAAGAGCACAACGTGCGGGTGCCGATGGATGAGTAATTACGAAGACCCGCATTGGCCGCGCGCAAGCGCATGGCTGACCGGCTCGTCCTCCGACAGCACTGTCGGGACGCTCGGGCTGATCGGTGCGCCGCTGAACCACTCGATCTCGCCTGGTCGTTGCGACCTTGCGCCTGCGGCAGTGCGAAAGGCGATGCACCGGCTGAGCACTTATGACATCGAGAACGGCGTCGAGGCGATGTCGCTGGCGTGCAAGGACTTCGGCGATCTGCCGATTGCAGCGATGAAGCCGGAAGAGGCTTTGGCACCGATCAGCGATGCGGTACGCGGGGCATTGGCAGAGTGCAGCGCCGTCGTCTTGCTCGGCGGCGACAACGGGATCACGCGCCCTGCGATGCACGGGCTCGGCGTTCCCTTGAACCGGTGCGGCCTGGTCACACTCGACCAACACCTCGACCTGCGCACTCTCGAAGGCGGGTTGATCAACGGCAACCCCGTTCGCGCACTGCTCGACGACGGACTTCCAGGCGAGAACATCGTACAGATCGGAATCGCGTCGTTCGCTAATTCAAAGGAGTACAAGCGCATCGCCGACGACGCAGGCATAGCAATTACGACGATGGACACCGTGCACGAAACAGGAATCGACGCGACGATCGAAAACGCGCTGGACTCGATCGCCGAAAAGGCAGACGTGATCTACTTCGACCTCGACGTAGACGTACTGGATCGCGCGTTCGCCCCCGCCTGCCCCGGCGCGCGACCGGGCGGGCTCTTGCCCTCGCAGGTGAAACGCGCCGCGTTCCTCATGGGCCGCCACCCGAAGGTTAAGGCCATGGACCTCGTCGAAGTCGATCCAGAGAAAGATATCAACGACACCACTTGTCTAGCAACTGGAATGTTCCTCCTGTCGTTCGCATGCGGTCTTGTCGCGCGTCTGCGATAGCAGGCATCGCTGGACAGCCGGTGGCAACGATAGAACCCTCCACACTGCGAGTGTGGAGGCATGGCAGCGCTCGGAGCGCGGACTCTTTCCTGAGCTTGTCGAAGGACCGCATCCCTGCCTTTGGACTCTCAGTCCAAAGCAAGTGACAACTCACTAAAGGTCGCCCAGGAGAACGATCCCCCAAAGCTCGTGCTACTGCGCCGTGGAAAGCTCCGACGCGTCGGAGCACTCCCAAATGCCAAACTTGTGCCGATGGCAGGCACTTTCGCGTTGACGAACTGCGGACAGGTCGCGACCTGTTCCGAGGCAGGAGTGATCGAGGACGCGACGGTGCTGGTCTCGGACGGGGTGATCGTAGCCGTCTCAGAGGGCCAGCAAGTTCCGCCGGATGTTGAGACTATAGACGTCGGCGGTCGCGTCGTCACGCCGGGGCTGATCGATGCGCACACGCACGCGGTGTTCGCCGGGAGCCGGGTGGACGAGTACGAAATGCGCGCAAAGGGCGCAAGCTACCAAGAGATCGCAAGCGCGGGCGGAGGGATCAAGGCGACGATGCGCGCCGTCCGCAAAGCGACCGAAAGCGAGCTGTTCGACCAGTCCAAGAAGCATGCCGACTGGATGTTCCGATCCGGCACCACGACTGCAGAAATGAAGAGCGGGTACGGGCTGACGCTCGAAGACGAGCTGAAGATGCTACGCGTCATCAAGCGGCTCGATGAAGAAACGCCGATCGACACACAGGCGACGTTCCTCGGAGCGCACGCCGTGCCTCCGGAGTTCGACGATCGCGCGGCGTACATGGATTATCTTTGCGACGCGATGATGCCCGCCGTCATGGAACAGGGCATTGCGGTCGCGGTCGATATGTTCGTCGAAGACGGGTACTTCTCGCACGAAGACGCCGAGCGGCTCGCAAATTGCAGCGCGGGTCTCCAGACCTGTATCGGCGACGAGCGCGGCTCGCGGGGACGCTCGCCCTCCCTGCGGTTAAGGCTGCACGTCGACCAGTTTTCGACCGGCGGAGCAGTGCTGGCGGCGCGGCTCAACGCCAGCACCGCCGACCACCTCGAGCAGACGACCGACACGGGAATAGAAGCCCTCAAAGAGAGCGGAACCATCCCGGTGCTCCTCCCCGGAAGCGTTTACGCGCTCGGACTGGGCAAGTATCCCGACGCAAGGAAGATGATCGACGAGGGCCTGCCGGTCGTGCTCGCCACGGACTTCAACCCCGGCTCATCGCCGACCCCTAGCCTCCCCATGATCATGTCGCTCGCATGCACACAAATGGGCATGACACCCGCTGAAGCCCTGCTAGCCTGCACCAAAAACGCAGCAACGGCCCTCGGCTACAAAGATCGAGGACAGATCAAGCAAGGAACGGTCGCCGACCTAGTCGCGTGGGACGTCGACGACTACCGCGAAATCCCATACTTCTTCGGCGTAGACCACGTCCACACTATCTACAAGAACGGCGAACGGGCGATTTTCCGTGCCTAACGTTGCTTGCAGGCCCAAAGTTGCGCTTTACTGATAGAGGATATGGAACGGCGGCGAATCATGTGGAGCAACCTGCGCGTACCGATCGCGATCGCGACGACGCTGCCGCTCCCTATCGCCTTGCTCCTGGCTGCCGAGCGCCAGACTCCAGTCAGCTTCGAAAAGGAGATCAAGCCGATATTCGAGGCGAAGTGCCTGCCGTGCCACAACTCGATCCAGGCGCTGGGCGGCCTCGATATGGACTCAATCGCCGGAATTCGAGCTGGCGGCGACAACGGTTCGATGATAATCGCAGGAGACCCGGCTGTGTCGTTGCTTGTGCAACGAATTAACCCGCGTTCACGCCTGCCGCTCATGCCTGCACCCGGCGAACCGCTCCCGGCCAACGAGATCGCGCTCATCCGCCGCTGGATCGAAGAAGGTGCGAGCACGCCCGATCCGACGGTGAGCTTCCCGCAAGACGTGCTGCGCCTGCTCAAAACGAGCTGCACTAGCTGCCACTCAGGCGACGACCCCGCCGGCGAACTCGACCTTTCAACTGCTCGCGGTGTGAGGTTCGGGGGCACAAGCGGCCCGCTGTTCGATCCCAGCGCCCCCGAAAACTCGCTGATTATTCGACGGCTCAGAGGACTTGACGGTCTGCCGCAGATGCCGTTCGGCTTCAAGCCGCTGGAGAGCGAGCAGATCGAGATGCTCGAAGAGTGGATTCGTGAGGGCGGCCCGACGGTTGGAATAGACCCGACGACCCACTGGGCGTTCACGCCCCCGGTGAGACCGCCCATTCCAGAAGTCTCGGACAAGGGCTGGATCAGAAATCCGATCGACGCCTTCGTGCTTTCGCGCCTAGATGAAGAGAAGCTCAAGCCATCGCCCGAGGCGACCAAAGAGACTTTGATCCGAAGGCTCAGCCTGGACCTCGTCGGCCTCCCGCCCAGCATTGAGGAGATCGACGCGTTCCTCGCCGACGACAGCCCGAACGCATATGCAGACGCCGTTGAACGACTGCTCAGATCACCGCACTACGGCGAGCGGCAGGCGCAGTTCTGGCTCGACCTCGCGCGCTACGCCGACACCAACGGCTTCGAGGCGGACCGCAGCCGGGTCGCGTGGCTGTACCGCGATTGGGTGATCAACGCGTTCAACGACAACATGCCGTACAATCAGTTCACGATAGAACAGATCGCCGGCGACCTGTTGCCCAATGCAACGATCGAGCAGCGAGTCGCGACCGGGTTCCACCGCAATTCGATGTGGAACGGCGAGGGCGGCGTCGACGCCGATGAAGGGCAGTTCACCGTCGTGCTCGACCGTATCAACACAACCGGGACGGTGTGGCTCGGAGCGACCATCGAGTGCGCCCGCTGCCACGATCACAAGTTCGATCCGTACACGACCGAGGACTACTACCGGATGTTCGCGTTTTTTAACAACAGCGACACCGAGAGGCGAGGAGACCGGAACGTCGGCGCCGAAAAACTGTACGAGCCGCTCATGCCGACGCCGACTTGGGAGCAGGAGAAGAAGCGCCTCTTCCTCGAAGGAGACCTCTATGCGCTTCAACTGGACGACGGCCCGATTTCCACCGAGGACATAGTCTTGAAGCATGCGCAGATGGTTGCAGCGACGAGGAATCTCCTGGGCGGAACATGGACTGCGATCACCGATGAAACAGTGACGTCGAGCGGTGGAGCGACGCCGGAGAAACAGCCAGACGGCACGTGGCTGCTGACCGGAGAAAACCCGGCGAAAGACACGATCACGGTAACCGGCACGGCGAATCTGGACGAAATCGGTGGACTGAAGATTGAGGCGCTCAAGATCGGCGACAAGGGCCCTGGCCGTGTCGACCACGGCAACTTCGTCCTGACCGGGATCACGCTGAGGATCAACGGCGAAAAAATACAGTTTGCGCAAGCGTTCGCCGACTACACACAAGTCGACTTCGACCCCGACCGGGTCATCGCACACGATGTGTCCAGCGGCTGGGCGGTCGCGCAGCAGTACGGCAAAGACCACGTCGTCATCTTCGATCTCCCCGAAACTCTGAGGGTAGAGCCGGACGCGAAGGTAGAGGTCACGATGGAGTTCAATTCGAGGCATGTCCAGCACACGATCGGACACTTCCGCGTGCTGCTCTCCCCTTGGGCTCAGCCGACGTTTGAGCTTGTATCGGCCGATGCGCTCAAGGAGATCTACCGCGAAGGAACAAGCGAGGAGCGCAAGAAGGAACTCATGGGCGTGCTCGCGTCTCGCAGTTTGCTGACGCTCAACAACCGGCGAGCGATCAAAGCGAAGAGCGCCGAGCTTGCGATGCTCAAGTCGCAGATACCGTCGGCGATGGTGATGCGCGACAGGCCGACCGACGGACCGGTCACGGCAAACATACACACGCGCGGCGAATTTCTCAGCCCCGACCGCGAAGTGACTGCCGACACGCCCGCGTTTCTCCCGCCGATGGCAGACGGCTTGCCGAAGAACAGGCTCGGGCTTGCGAAGTGGCTGGTCGACGACGAGAATCCGCTCTCCGCCCGCGTGCAGGTCAATCGCATTTGGCGGCAGTACTTCGGTCGAGCGTTGGTCGAAACAGTAGAAGACCTCGGCACGCAAGGTGAACAGCCGACTCACCCGGAACTGCTCGACTGGCTGGCCGTCGAGTTCGTCGAAAGCGGATGGGACATGAAGCACATCCACCGCCTGATCGTGAACTCCGCAACATACCGACAAGTGTCAACGACGAACGCAGAATTGATCGACAAAGACCCCGAGAACCAGCTATTCGCGCGCGGTCCGAGGTTCAGGATGGACGCCGAGATGATCCGCGACAACGCGCTCGTGGTCAGCGGCCTGTTCAGCCCAAAGATCGGCGGGCCCAGCGTGTTCCCCTATCAACCGGACGGAATTTGGGACAGTCCGTACAACGCCGACCGGTGGAAGAGCGCGGACGACAGCGACCGTTACCGGCGCGGGCTGTACACGTTCTGGAAGCGCACCTCGCCGTACCCGTCGTTCACGGCGTTCGACGCGACGAGCCGAGAGGTTTGCACAGTACGGCGGATTCGCACGAACACGCCGCTACAGGCGCTGGCTCTGCTGAATGACGAGGCGATGATGGAGGCGGCGCGAGCGCTGGCCAAGCGAATCGTGAGCGAGGCTGACAGCGTCGAAAAGCGGATAACGCGAGGCTTTCGGCTGTGCACGGCTCGCCCGCCGACACGACAAGAACACCAGCGACTGTTGCAACTTCTAGAGCAGCTACAGGCGCGCTTCTCAGACGCCGAGGCGATTCCGGCTTCGCTGGCAGACGATCCCGAGATGGCCGCGTGGACGATGTTCGCGAACTCTCTGCTGAACCTTGACGAGACTATCACCAAGGAGTGACGACATGATCAACGCACTGAAGAACATCACACGCAGAGCTTTATTCCGGCAGATGGGATACGGAATCGGCGCGACTGCGCTCTCCTCGCTGCTCATGAAGCCGGGCGTGAAGGCGCTTCTGCCAACGCAGGACCCCGTCAATCCGCTAGCGGCAAAGCCTTCGCACTTTCCTGCCAAGGCGAAGAACGTGATCTATCTGTTCATGGCTGGCGCGCCGTCGCAAGTCGACATGTTCGACCCGAAGCCGATCTTGCAGGAGCTTGATGGAGAGGACTGCCCGGCGGATATCCTCGAAGGCGAACGGTTCGCGTTCATCCGGGGCACGCCAAAGCTGCTCGGCTCCCCGTTCGAGTTCGAACAGTGTGGAGAATCGGGCCAGTGGGTGACCGAACTGCTGCCGCATTTCAAGACGATCGTCGACGACGTGTCCATTATTCGCTCGATGCACACGGAGCAGTTCAATCACGCCCCCGCGCAGATATTCATGAACACGGGTTTCCGAATACCCGGGAGGCCGAGCATGGGATCGTGGCTGACGTACGGGCTCGGCAGTGAGAACGCAGATCTGCCCGGGTTCGTCGTTCTGATCTCCGGGATCGCCAACCCGGACGGCGGCAAGGCGTGCTGGGGCAGCGGGTTCCTGCCGAGCGTTTTTCAAGGCGTGCAGTTCCGGTCTGAGGGCGACCCGGTGCTGTTCGTGACAAACCCCGAGGGCGTGACCGACGGCGTGCGGCGCGACACGTTTGATGCCATCCGTGATCTGAACCAGATGCGGTACGAGGAGACGCTCGATCCGGAAATCCAAACGCGCATCGCCCAGTACGAACTCGCGTACCGGATGCAGACGAGCGTCCCGGAACTGATGGACATCTCAGGCGAATCCGAGGCGACGCACATCGCGTACGGAACCGATCCGGGGGCACGGAGCTTCGCGAACAACTGCCTGCTTGCTCGCCGGCTGGTCGAAAGGGGCGTGCGGTTCGTCCAGCTTTACCACCGCGGTTGGGATCACCACGGAACCAATCAGGGTGAGTCTATCGACGGCGGCCTTCCCGTGCTGTGCAAACAGATCGACCAGCCGATCGCAGCCCTGATCAAAGACCTCAAGCAGCGCGGACTGCTCGACGAGACGATCGTCGTCTGGGGCGGCGAGTTCGGCCGGACGCCGATGAACGAGGCTCGCGGCGGGTCGAAGTTCAAAGGCCGCGACCACCACCCGCGCGCGTTCACGATGTGGATGGCCGGGGGAGGGATCAAGCCCGGCGTCTCATACGGCCTGACCGACGAACTCGGCTACAATATCGTCGAAAACCCGGTACACATCAACGACCTTCACGCAACGATCCTCCACCAGATGGGCATGGACCACACTCGGCTGACATATCGGTATCAAGGCCGGGACTTCCGTCTGACGGATGTCGGTGGGAATGTCATCAAGGATTTGACTGGGTAGGCTAATCTGGTGACTGATAGTAAAGAGGCGCGATCATGGTTGCCTTACACGGGCATTCGGACAACCATGCCACCCGCCCGTCTGCCGGTTGCCAATGGAGTGTATTCACGATGTTTCATGAGATGGGGCACATTTGTGGGCCGGGTTGCAATTCCCATGACGACGACGGTCCTAGTCAAACAGACCTAAACGAGTATGCCAAATGCGTTCGAGATTGCCTTCTCTTATTGCCTTCCTGACCCCTCTTGCACTACTAGGCTGCACTGCGCCAGGAGATGGCGGAGAGCCTTCCGGGGCTGCTAGCGCAGTCGCGGTTTCTGGCGACTTTCAAGTCACGTTGAATCGGACCACAGATGAGTTCTCTTCGAACAAAATATACATTGAAGTATCAATAACAAACCTCTCATCTAATACAATAACTGCATACGCCCCGGATTCGGACTGGACTCTCTATGTGAGATCGGGTGCAATTGTCAGGCGCGCCTACACTTACTCACCCACGATGGATACGGGAGCCTGGGAGACCCTAAACCCCAACGATTCAATCGTTGGATACCTTGGCTTACAGTCGTTTCTTGATTCATCGAATTCCCGGAACGGTTGGCACCGATGTGACTTGTACTACGACGATAAAAATGTTAACGGTTCGGCACCAAACTATGGATTCACAGATCAAAGCGAAATCGGCCAAATCGAACTTCCAAGTATCGACGTGTATGTGAAATGGAGAAAAATAACTGACTGGAGGCCGGCTACGCCGTGAAGAGCTATTACACCGTGAACGGGAGGATTCGAGGCGAGTCCTCGGGAGGGACGCGGACGAACTACCTCCACGACGCCCTCGGTTCGGTTACTGCAACCACCAATTCAGCGACGGGTGGCATGGTTGTCCCGATGATCGTGCGTGACAGCCATGAACTTCATCTACAACATATCGTCCATTCTCAACGCAGGATTAGGTCGCGTTCGGGAGTTCGGAGGTTCGGCAGTTCGGGAGAATCGCGAACAGCGAACGGCGCGATAGCCCGTGAGCATCCGAGTCGTGCGTTTTTTTACGCTACGCTCCGGGGCGCCGACGGAGCAGCGCCCTCCATCGGGTGCCGCCGCCCGCTTCGCCGTCGCCCAGACGGCCAGAAAGTGGTGATTGTCGAATCAGGCGGAGAGTGCCGTCCCCTCAACCGCGCTCCTTTCCTTCGATCCGCTCAGGACAGGCTCGCTCAGGATGACGGTTGAGGGGACTCGTCGCATCACTCAGCACTCCGCACTCAGCACTCAGCACTCAGCATTCAGCACTCGGCACTCGGCGCGTGGCATGGTTGCCCCGATGACCGTGCGGGGTAGCCATGAAGTCCATCTGCAACACATCGCCAAGTCACAGGTGCGGCTCGCAAGGATGCTCGCCCTCCCTTGGATGCGTCGGCCACTTCGCCGTCGCCTGGTCGTCGCCAAGCAGTCGCCCCGTGCATCGTTCAGCAATCAGCATTCAGCATTCAGCATTCAGCACTCAGCACTCCGCACTCAGCACTCAGCATTCAGCACTCGGCACTCGGCACTCGCCAGGCCGCGGCTCGCGGGGACGCTCGCCCTCCCTTGGATGCGTCGGCCGCTTCGCCGTCGCCTGGTCGTCGCCAAGCAGTCGCCCCTGATCATCCTTTTGCAAACTGGTCACTGCAAACTGCCAACTCCCCTCGACCCTAGACCCTCGATCCTCGACCCTGAACGCCCCGTTTCGAGTATAAGAACAATCATGACGCGCGCGATGATCGTCTTGACAGTTCTCGCCCTGAGCGCCCTGGCGCTTGGGCAGACTCCGATCGAAGAGATGACCGAGGGCATGGAGCGGCACGACGGGCTCCTGACTACGTTCCACGAAGCCAAGGCGAACAAGCTGATGATGCTGATCCGGCCCCAGGACATGCGCGAGTTCCTGATGCTCAGCGCGATCCGAACGGGGCTCGGGTCGAACGACGTCGGGCTCGACCGCGGCCAACTCGGCCCGTCCTACGTCGTCGAGATCAAGCGGATGGCCGACAAGATCGTCTTCTTCGTCCCCAACCTCGGTTTCCGCGCCGAACAGGGGTCGCCAGCCGAACGGCGATCCGTGGCCGAGGCGTTCGCACCATCGGTCCTCTGGGCGACCAAGATAGAGGCCGAGGACGACGACGGCAACCTGCTGATCGATCTGACCTCGTTCGTCCTGCGCGACGCACACCATGTGGGGCGATCGCTCGCCGGACAGGGCTCTGCCAGCATCGATGCCGGAAAGAGCGCGATCGACTTCGAGCAGTGCCTCTCGTTCCCGAAGAACCTGGAGTTCGAAGCGTTCCTGACGTTCAAGGTCTCCGGCCCCGGCAACTTCGTGCGCGCGACGACTGAAATCCCCGAAAGCTGGAGCCTCGTGCAGCACGTCTCGATCGTCGAGCTCCCCGACGACGGCTATCAGAGGCGCGAGGCCGACACCCGCATCGGCGCATTCGGAATCTCGTACCTCGACTACACCGTTCCGCTCAGCGAGTCGATCAGCAAGCGGTTCATCGCTCGACACCGACTTGAGAAAGGGGATCCGAACGCCGCGATGTCCGAGCCGATCGAGCCGATCATTTATTACGTCGACCACGCCGCGCCAGAGCCGGTAAGGTCCGCGCTCATCGAGGGCGCTAGCTGGTGGAACGAAGCGTTCGAGGAGGCAGGCTTCATCAACGCGTTCCAGGTCAAGGTCCTCCCCGAAGACGCCCACCCGCTCGACATTCGCTACAACGTCATCCAGTGGGTCCACCGCTCCACGCGCGGCTGGTCCTACGGCGCGTCCGTCAGGGATCCGAGAACCGGCGAGATCATCAAAGGCCACGTCTCGCTCGGCTCACTTCGAGTGCGGCA
Organism: Armatimonadota bacterium; assembly: GCA_022563855.1. Taxonomy (NCBI): domain Bacteria; kingdom Bacillati; phylum Armatimonadota; species Armatimonadota bacterium. Next base: position 205,089 of record JADFMN010000005.1, on the reverse strand, counting down.
AGACCGCCTGATCTTCGAAGGCCTGCTCGGCGTCGAGAAGACCGGAAGCGGAGACGCGGACGACCCGGTGGAGCTTGCCCTCGCGCGAATTCGCCAACTTTCAGCCCATGAAGTTGGACACACGATCGGCCTCGCTCACAATTTCGCGGCGAGCACCTACGGACGAGGCTCGGTGATGGACTACCCCGCGCCGCTCGTCCGCGTCGATGGCGATCAGCTCGACGTCAGCGAGGTCTACGACGTAGGGATCGGCGTGTACGACAAGCACGCGGTGAAGTGGATGTACTCGCAGTTCACGAGCAACGAGGACGAAGAGCTTGAGCGAATCATACGCGATGGACAGAGGCGCGGCCTGCTCTTCCTGAGCGACCAGGACGCCCGCTCAGCAGGCGCCGCCGACCCGAGAGCAAGCCTTTGGGACAACGGGCGGGACGCGGTCGAAGGACTGCGCGAGACGATGGCCGTTCGCGAAATCGCGCTCAAGAACTTCGGCAGGCGCAATCTCGCAAACGACCAGCCGCTGTCGATGCTCCAGGAGGTGTTCGTTCCGATCTTCCTTTACCACCGCTACCAGGTCGAGGCCGCCGCGAAGGCGATCGGCGGCGTGTACTACGCGCACACGGTGAACAGCGACGGAGTGCGACCGTTCACCCTCGTGCCCGCCAGCCTGCAGCGCGATGCGCTCAATGCGCTGATGGAGTGCTTGGAGGAAGACTTCCTGACCGTGCCGCACAACGTCGTACAACTGATCGGCCCTCGACCGTACGGCTTCGGCGGGAACCGCGAGATATTCGGAACACGGACAAGCCCCACCTTCGATCCGGTAACCGCGTCAGAGGCTGCGGCGGACACCGTCTTGAGGTTTCTGCTCAACCCGACAAGGCTAGAGCGGGTGATCCAACAGACGAGGCCCCGCGCCGACCTCCCCGGCATCGACGAAGTTCTCGGCACGACAACCGAGGTCGTATTCGGCCCGTCGTGGGCGCGGCGCGATATCAGCCCGGTCGGATGGGCGTTGCGGAAGCTGTACCTGAACAGGCTGATGCAGCTGGCGGCAGACACTTCGAACTCAATCCACCTCCGGGCGGCAGCTCGGGAGCAACTGGTTTCCATCAAGAACAGGATGGACCTCTCTGATCCGAAGAAGGCGCTGGTCGATGAGGAGATCGAGAGGTTCCTCTTCCGTCCTGCGGGAACGACGTTCGACTACGCCAGGCCAAGCGCAGCGCCGCCGGGAAGTCCGATCGGATGGCAGCAGTTCTGCAGCGTCGGCGGCTAGCCGGAGAACTCAAGCGGAATCACAGCTATGAACGTAGAGCCTTCGCCCGGCTCCGAATACGCCTCAAGGCTCCCGCCGTGCATGTCTAGAACGCGCTTGCAGGAGTCCAGGCCGAAGCCCGTGCCTTCGATGCCTAGAGCGTCGTCCACCACTCTTATGGTAGCTGTGAATACTCGATCCAACTGGCTTTCCGTCATGCCGATCCCCTCATCCCTGAAGGAGACTCGAACGAACTTGGAGTCTTTCTCGAGCGATACCGTTACCGTGTTGCCCGTGCCCGGCGAATACTTGACCGCGTTGCTCGTGAGATTCTCGATTACGCGCCGGATCTTTCTCCTATCGGCCACGATGTTGCACGCTTCGACGGCACCTATCAACCGAATTCTGTGATCGCGGGCGCGCTCGGTGTGTCGCTCCGCAATGATCGTCTGCTGTACGAGTCGCGCGATGTCGAACTCTTCTGGGAGCGGTCGCCAAGCGTCGTCCAACGGCTTTAGAATGTCGTCCAGGTCGTCCTGCAGTCTCTCGGTCTGCTCTACGACGCCGCGCAACAGCTCCATCGTCGTCGCCAAGTCCTCCACGAAGTCTGTGGTCAGCAGCGTCTCCGCGTAACCGCGGATCACAGCAAGAGGAGTCTTGAGGTCGTGGACGACGTTTCTTCTCAGGGAGGCTCCGAGCCGCTCTGTCCGGGCGACTTCGTGGACGAGTTCTGGGTACATCGCCATCCTGCTGGTAACGCGGACCATCAGCTCGAAGAGGCGCAGTTCGGATTCGCTGAATGGTCGCGCTTCGCTGAAACCCAACAGCATCCACCCCAGCCCGCCGCGAGGGCGCTCCCAACTCGCACCCAGTACCGTCTTCGGCGACAGACCGGTTACTTCGGCAAGAGCAGGCAGCAACTTGTCTTCCGCGCCGCACCAGAACGGTTCAGCGCCCGTGAGTAGGAGCGCGCTAATCTTGCCACCCTGCTGCATCAGCGACGAAACGTCTTTCCCTAACTCGTGCAAAATAGGGTCGATGGGTTCGTCACTGGGCAACTTCGCCAGCGGAACACAACCGTCGCACGGCTTCCGAGGGTTCTCGATCGGCAGGAACCACCACTCTTGGCGCGATTGATTGGAAAGCAGAATGCCAAAGAACAGGTAATCGGGGAACGGACGAACGGTGTGCGCGCATGCGACGCGCATTACGTCCATGTTGTCGTGACATTCGCTCAGCTCCTCGATAAGGTCGAGGAGCGTCCGCTCTGCCTGGCTAACTACCTGTTCCACCAATCCGATCAGCCCTCAGGGTACTCCGCAAGCTCGGTCATCGCCGCCTGTACCGCTGCTGTACGGCGACAGCACGCTCACAACAGTAGTATTGGCTCGCAACCATCACTCCTCAAGTCCTCGCGGCATCTCCTGAGCCGCATGGCACGGGATAACCGCGTGCAAGCCTGCACCTGTTCCTTTGACGCCTTTCGGAGGGAATTGTTCGTTCATTCCAGGCAAATCGGTACCTACTGCGCAGGCCGCAGGCCGTTCATGGCGAGTAGCAAAGCTCACACTTCTCCTTTCTGTAGCCATCGCCCTCAGGAACGAACTTGTTGCAGCAGGTCAATTCCTCAGCGTAGACGTGCACCGTCACAGACGGACCGTCGGTGTCGTTCGCCAGCACGTGGTACTCGAACGGAGGGATGAGCGCGCCCGCGGCTCCAACGCCCGCGTGAACGGTGGTCACCTTAGTCAGCCGGGCGAGTCCGTCCTCATCCTCTGACTCCATCCGGTACGAATCGACCTTCACTCGTCCCTTGTAGACGCATTCCACGCACCACTTGCCAGCGTGGTCGTGCAGCGGTGTTTCCTGGCCTGGCCCCCAGACCATGACGACCACGGAGTAGCGCCCGGCCGGATCGCGATGCAGAAGGCGCCTGGCGTAGGTGTCTGGCAAGGGGACGAGCAGGCTCTCGTCGAGAAAGTCGTGCTGCGCACGAAACATGCGCTCTAAGATCTCTTTGACCTTACTGCACTTGCCGTCCGTGCAATCGTCTTCCACGGCCTCGTCCAACTGGCCGATCAGCTCCTCTACGGACGTTGCAACACGGGTTTCGCTCACGATGCCCCCATTCTACAAGACTGAGTGCAGGGATTGGATCAACCTGTCAACTTCCTCGGCGCTGTTGTAGTGGACGGCGCTGATCCGGACGAAGCCTGTATCCGTGGGAGCCCCCAAACGCCCGCAGAGCCGGGATGCGTACATGTGCCCGCACCGGATACCGATTTCAGGGCCGTTGACCTTGCCCACGACTTCGGCTGAGTTCAGCGAGTCGTGCAAGAAGCAAATCGTCGGATGGCGGTCTCCAGCGCTTGCAGATCGAGGCCCGACCAAGCGAATCGAGTCCACACCCGTCAAGTACTCCATCAACTGAGCCTGGATCAGCACTTCGAACTCTCGCATGGCGCGGAACGCCTGCTCGACGACCTTTCGGTCCACTTCGGGCCGATCCGATCCGGTCACGAACGCCAGGTAGTCGCCGAGCCCCAGGATGCCTGCCAGCGCTTCGTACGGCTGACATCCAAGCTCCCACTTCCACGGCAGGTCGTCGTCCGCGATAAAGTAGTGGTTCGGCCCGCTCAGCTCTGCCCAAGCCTCCGTGGTACCGAACAGACCGGCGATGTGCGGCCCGTACAACTTGTACATCGAGACCGTGTAAAAGTCGACGTCCCAAGCCTGCACGTCGACTGCCCCATGTGCCGCAAACGCAACGCCGTCGACGACTATCTGCGCCCCGACGGCGTGCGCCATTTCGGCCACCCTCTGCACGTCCATGATGTCGCCCAGCAAGTTCGACGTGTGCGCGACGGCGACGAGCTTGGTGCGCGGCCCCAGCAGGCTCTTCAGCTCCTCGTAACTGTAGTCGCCGCTCTCCGGATCAACGTCCCACCACACAACCTTCGCCCCGGCTTTCTCCAGCCTGATCCACGGCGAGATGTTGGATTCGTGGTTCGCGATCGACACGACGACCTCGTCACCGGGCTCGATGTGATCCGCCATCGAATTGCTCAGTCTGTAAAGCAGATCGGTGGTCGATGGCCCGAGAACAGTCGTCCCAACCCCTTCCCCGTTCATCAGAACGTTAGCGAATGCCTTCGCTGAGTCTGCGGTTTCAGTCACAGCATCGGACGCCGGATACCCCGCACCAATCTGAACGTACGCGTTCGTCAGCAGGTCGGTCATCCTGTCGATCACCTGCTTAGGAAGCAGCGATCCGCCCGCGTTTTCGAAGAACGCGAAACCGGATTCGAGCGCTGGGAACTGTGCGCGGATTTGCTCGTGCGTCGCTAACTGGGTCGTGCCTGCCACCCTGGAATCTTGGCACATCGCACGCGCGTCAACGCTCGATCCACTCAACAGGATCGTCCGTCACGTCCGGCGGATGCGGCGCGTAGTCTTGCGGCTCGATCACTCCGTAGATGGCATTCGGCGCTCCTGTCCTGTAGGCCCAGCCCTGATCGCCAAAGCTCCAGTGCCAGTACTCGGAAGGGTAGTTCGTCATGCCCCCGGCCAGTAGTGCGTCAGCCAATATCCGCCTGCGTTCCTTGGATTCAACCGTCAGCCCCTTAGCGTCGAACAGAAACGCCTTTGGATCCATGAATTCATATGGCGCACGCAGGTCCAACTCGTTCAGATTCTCATCGAGCAGGAACAGGTCCACGGCCGCGCCGGTCGAGTGCGGCGGCGGCACCTTGTCGTTCATCGGCGCGGTGTACCGGTTTGTGGTTCGCCTCAGCTGCGCGTCGCTCCATTCCGGATGCATCTTCTTGAACCGGTTCCACGATCGGAGATACATGCGGCGTTGAATGTGGTGAGGTCGCCACCCCTCCAGCACACCGAGCCGGTAACCGGGCGCCAGCGCCTCGCTGGCAGCGCACAGCATCCGTGCAACCGTCTCGCGCACGACCGTCTCGTAGCGGTAGTTGAAAACGGGCTTCGCCTTGACCAGTTTCGGACAGAGGTCAAGATAGTCGACGAGCGGGTCGCCGTTGTCGACTATCTTGACACGCTTCAACTCGGTGACCGGCTCTGCAATAGAGATATTGCGTTTCTTCACGCCAGCGGACATTATCTCCGACCGGTGCTCTCCTTCTAGGACGTATACGTCATATACGTCCTATAGACCGGTCCGGGAGTGCCCATTTTCAAGCTAGTCGCAGACGCCGTACCAGTCGCCGGTCCAGGAGTCCGGGTTTTCGTCGCCAGACCTGTGTCCATCCGGCGAAACGTACTGGGCGTCGAACTGACCTGGCCCGGTGATGAACTTCGCATGGCTGTCGGCGTAAATTACAGTTCCACCGATGTCACTCCATGTTCTGTAGTAGTTGTAAGGTGGATCGCAGTCGTAGAAGTAGCGCGCGCAGTCGATATCGACCTTGCGCGAGAAGAACGGAAACATCTCGACGCGCATCATTCGACTTTCGGCCGGAAACTGGATCATCGTCGACGTAACGATCCTCGAGAAGTCGTACAGAGTATTGTTCTGCGACGACTCGCCCGCAACGATCGAGAACATGCACTGCGTGAACCTGTAGGAGCTGCCGTACGCCTGCCAGTAGGTGGTTGCGCCCGGCACATCGATGCTGGCGAAGGGGCCTCCTACATCGTTCGGGCTCAAGAAGATAGGCTCGCTCTTCGTGTACGGGAAGAGCAAGACTTCGACGCCTTTGTGCCCTTCGACGCCGGCTGGCGGGTCGCTGTTGTATGCGTAGAAAATCGGCATCGTATCGTCGTAGTCGACCAGGTACATCGAGACGGCCATGCCGATCTCGCGCGCCTGGACGACCTCTTTGATGTTCTTCGCCGACGCCTTGGCGCGTGAATAGACTGGGAACAAGATCGCCGCAAGGATTGCGATGATCGCAATAACGACGAGCAGTTCGATGAGCGTAAATGCGGAACGTTTCAAGTTTCTTAACCTCCAATGGCGTGGACCTTCTCACCGATTGCAGAGTTGGCCAAGAACCTTGGAGGCCGCGAACGCAATCCCTACGCCGGAATTACCCGGATCAGGTTCAAGGGGACATCCCGGCAAACCGGGAATCTCAGCCATCGCAGCGCCCCCTGCGAGCAAATTAACGCCTAGACCAATTATGCACGAATAGGGACAGATTCGATGGGTAATCGCTCGCAGAGTTCCAGGTTTCTGCGATGCGCGCCAGCATTGAGGCCCGAGGACTGCTCGAACCGGCGAACATCTGGCAGAATCCTCTCAAGCCAATGGAACCGACCCTAGACTCCGTCAAGATCGCCGTTCAGCTGTATACGCTCCGCGACCTGATGGCGGACGACTTCTTCGGAACGATCGAAAAGCTCGCAGAGATCGGATTCAAGACTGGCCAACCGGCTGGACTGTTCGGCAACAACCCTAAGAAGGTTCGCAAGCGGTGCGACGACATCGGGTTCCGCCTAATCGCTCCCCACGTCGGCCTTGACGACCTTGAGAAACGCCCCGGCAAAGTCGCAAAAACGTGCCAGGCGCTGGGAACGCAGCACGCGGTGCTGCCGTGGATCGGCAAAGATGTCTACGCCGACGGGTGGGGTCTAGTCGCTGACAGGTTAGAGCGAATCGGGAAGAGGCTGATCGAAGACGGAATCCGGCTGCTGTACCACAACCACGCCTTTGAGTTCGAACAGGACAAGCTGCAAAAGCGCCCAGGTTTCCAAGTGCTGTGGGAGGCCGCAAACCCGGAGTACGTGCAGTGCGAGATGGACGCGTACTGGGTTCAGTACGGCGGCGGCGATCCCGTCGCCTACCTCAACAGATTGAGCGGCCGCGTCGTGACGATGCACTTCAAAGACATGTCCGCTGAGGCTGATCGGGGGTTTGAAGACGTCGGGTCGGGGGTTTTGCAGTGGGATCCGATCATTGAAGCCGCCCGGGAAACGAACGTGCAGTACGCCATTATCGAGCGAGACACTTGCATCGAAAGCCCTTTCGTACACGTCCGCCGCAGCCGCGAGTACATGCTGAAGATGGGTCTGCGGGACTAACGCCAGATGTCGCATCGAGTTGTGGCGTTCGACCTCGGTGGCGTGCTGATCAGAATCTGCAACCGTTGGTCGGACGCCGTTGAGCTAGCGCTGCCAGAACAAGGTCTGAACGAAGGCCTTGGATTGCTGAACGAATCGACAGCACTGGTTGCCTACCAAGCAGGAAAATTCGATACGAGCGAGTATCTGGTCGAACTAGCCAGGTTTCTTGGCTGCCGGACGGCGGACCAGGCGAAGCTTGTCCATAACGCGATTCTGGTGGAACCTTATCCCGGAACAGCTGAACTGACGCAGGACATCGCGTCCGCGGGTCTTCAAACCGGCTGCCTATCCAACACAAACGATTTACACTGGCAGGAGATCTTTGGCAGCGGCAGGTTCCCCTTTGCCGATCTGCTGACCGTAAACGTAGCATCGCACCACGTAGGCGTCAACAAGCCCGACCCCGCAATGTTTGAAGCGTTTGAACGCAAATCCGGCTTTTCCGGCAGTGAGATCGTGTACTTCGACGACACGAAGGAGAACGTGGAAGCCGCCCGAGTAAGGGGTTGGCATGCGCACGCTGTCGATCCGTCCGTTGGCACGACGAGCCAAGTCCGCCGCACCTTGGGCCTGGCAATAATCCCGGGTATCGAGCCATGAAGCCGCGTGTCGTTAGGAGTTCTGGCGGAAATACCGGGCAAAGCGTGGAATAAGGGGCGCAGCGGTACCGTTTCTGTGGAGTGTCGGTACCGTGGTGATCATCCGGACTCGGTGATCGAAGGTAGGAAGCTCGCTTGCACACCAATTTGACCAATAGCAAAGCCATCCTCATGGTTCTAGGCTCGCACGAGGAGTTCAGGTGCGAGGTCGTCAGCTCTGCTCCGACGCACGCACGGCTGGAGCCAGAAGACGGGAGCTTTCCGACGGACCTGATCAAGCCAGGTCTACCCGCGCTTCTCATATGGAATCGCCACAATCACAGGGTAGCCAAGTCGACTAAGATCAAGGCCGCAAGCGATACCGCAATCGATCTACAGTTTTCACGCCACGGAAAGCTCGCGCCTGTGGATCGAGACGTATCCCTAACGGACTGCCAATTGCCAGCGATGTATCGACCGAGCAACGGCCCCGGCTACTACGGCTGCTGGCGCGGCGCCTTGATCACCAAGCACGGCCCAGACGTACTGCATCTAAGGATCGACGACGGCGGTACCGTGCCGGATCACATGGAGCTGATGTTCAGCCCAATCGGCTCAGACAGCGGTGGCGGTGCGCGCATGTACGCCGACGACGGCTCAGTAGTCAACGCATCGGACGTGCGCTCCCGGCGCATCCGGGTGCAAGCGCTTACAGAAAGCCTCCTGGCCTCCGAAACGCCCGGTACGATACAGTTGATAGTGCGCATTACACGCACCCTGTATCGCACCGCGTAGCCGGTCTAGCCTAGAAGGCAGTGATCTCCCAGACACCGAGATCATTGCTCACGCTCCAGGGCAAGTGCGCGACGATTCCGCCTGCCCGGCGGACCAGGCGAGCACGCACGGCGCCATCGCTGGATCTCACATAGTTGCTGGCACCCGATGTCACGTCCACCGTCACGCTCGTATCAGAAGTGCTCAAGGTTCGAGTGTTCTTTGAATCCCACTGATTAGTCGTAAAGTTGTAGAACTGAATCTCTTCGGTGACATTGATCGACGAAGATCGTGAGACAGTGCGGAACTTCAACCTGACCGCTGTCGTGTATGGCGCAACTCCGTTGAGCGTGATGTCGTTTGGCGACTCGCTTTGGTTCAAGGTTATGCCGGCATTCACTACATACACGTTTCCGTCTTGGCTGAAGAAACTACTGATCGACCCGCTGATGTATGTGCCTCGATTCAGGTTTACGGAGCTTGGCAGAACGGTTTTCGGCACCGTCATGTCAGCGAGCGTGGCCGTCTTGAAGAGGTTCACGCGGCCGTTGCCGAACGTGCTCGAACTGCCGATATTGTCGCAGCTCTGGAACACGATCTGCTCGACCTTGCTCGCCGAAAGCGCGGGGTTGATGGACCAGACCATCGCGACCACTCCGTTTGCGACCGGCGCCGCCATGCTCGTTCCAGTTCCAAACCCATACGAACTGTTGCTGTTGCGCACAGTCGACAGAATGTTCACGCCGGGAGCAAAGACGTCGATGGCCAGTCCGAATGCCGAAGAACTCCATCTGGTGTCGCTGCTCGTCGATGCGCCGACGATGATGACGTCCGCCCAGTCGAACCAGTTCAGATTGGCGCCGTTGTTCCCAGCCGCCCACAGAAAAAGGCCGCCTCGACTCTTGATGTAAGCGCCAGTTGTTTGCACGGTGCTGCTGCTCACACCGCTGTAGCTGACCGAAATGGACTTTGCCCCGTTGTTGACGGCCCACCGCGCGCCGTTCACTATGTTGGCCATGCTCGCGGAGCCGCCGGCACTGTTCGTTACGCGGATCGGCATCAGGCGGTAGTTCCAACCTACGCCTGCGACTCCTCGACTGTTGTTGCCAGCAGCCCCCGCATCTCCCATGACGTGCGTCCCGTGGCCGTTGATATCGTTGACGGCTCCTCCGTTGTTTTGAGACAGCCTGCTGGCCGAGTTGTATCCGGGGACCAGCAACGGCGCTAGGTCCTCGTGCGTAAGATGCACGCCGGTGTCACAAGTCGCGAGCGTCACGCCAGAGCCGGTGTTGATGTTCCAACCTTGCGGGGACTGCATTCTGAAGTGATGCCACTGTTGGCCAAAAAACGGATCGTTAGGGATAACGACAGGGTAGACGGTCCAATTCGGTTCAGCGTACTGATAATCGCCAGTCGCCATCAAGAACGCCGAGAACGAGTTTTCGTCGTAATTCGAAGGGACCGCCACAACCAACTCATCCGTATCGGCGACATACTCGATGAGCAGTCGCGCCAACCGTTGGCGTGCGCGATTCTGCCGCATTTGATCCGACATCGAGCGGCGCTGGACAAAACTCTCGACAATTTGAATCGGTCGGACGATCAACTCGCCGGAAAACTCTCTGACGCCAGCAACTTCGACAAATCGCTGGCTGGAATCGCCGCCGCCACCACCGCGGACTTGGCCGAATGCGAAGCTGAACGAACTAAGGACGACGAGCGCGAGAACTACGCGAAGGGTGCGATTCATGGTGCAAATTCCTAACGTGCCAGTGGCAGAGACAGAAGCAAAAAACGTCTTTCGACGAACCAACATTATAGCTCATCCCCCGATCTTCGTCCAGCAATTTTGGTCAGCATACTGGTAGAAATGCCGGGCACGCCCAAGTAGTTGCGGACAGTTCTGGCATAATTGCTGACAGGGTCGATCCACCCTCTTCCCCATCCATGAGCATCGCCGCAGAACGAATCGTTGGCTCCGATCTTTTCGACGTCTTCAAAAAGGTCGAAACGGGCCAGCGCTTGAACTCAGAGGACGGGCTGCGGCTTTACCAGCACCCGAACCTCACCGGCGTCGCCTACATGGCGAACATCGTGCGCGAGCGCAAGAACGGCGACAAGGCGTACTACGTCCGCAACCAGCACATCAACTACACGAACATCTGCAACAAGTTCTGCAAGTTCTGTTCGTTCTACGCCAAGAAGGGCGGGCCGGACCCTTACGAGATGACGATCGACGAGGTCCGCAGGCGACTCGAGTGGCACAAAGACGTGCGGATCAAGGAGGTCCACATGGTCGGCGGCATCAACCCGCGCCTCCCCTACGATTACTATATGCGCCTCGTTGGCGTGGTAAAGGAGGTCCTTCCCGGAGCGCACGTCAAGGCTTTCACCGCGATCGAGATCGAGCAGATCGCCAAGAAGGGCAAGGTTTCGATCGACCAGGCCCTGAGCGACCTCATGAAGGCTGGGCTGGACTGTCTCCCTGGCGGTGGGATCGAGATCCTGAGCGACCGCGTCCACGAAGAGCTATTCGGCCGAAAGCTAGGAGGCGAAGAGTGGAAGGCCGTCGCTCGAGCGACCGCCAAGGCCGGACTTCCGCAGTACGCGACGATGCTCTACGGACACATCGAGACCGACGAGGAGCGGGTCGAGCACCTGGTGCAACTCCGCGAACTGCAGGACGAGGTCGGCAACTTCCTCTCTTTCACGCCTCTCTCGTTCCATCCGGAGAACACAGAGCTGGAAGACGTCAAGCCGCTGACCGGCGCCATGGACCTGCGCAACATCGCGGTCAGCCGCCTAATGCTCGACAACTTCGACCACATCAAGTCTTTTTGGATCATGAACACACCCGAGATCACCCAAGCCGCGCTCTGGTACGGTTCGGACGACTGCGACGGGCTCGTGCACGAGTACGAAATCACGTATAGCGAGGGCGACTTCGGCAACAAGAGCCAGGGCCTCACCTACCAGAACATGAACTTCATGATCCGCGAGGCTGGGCGCGTGCCTGTCGAGCGCGACTCGCTCTACAACGTGGTCGAGCGGTCGCCTGAGGAACTGGCGGACACCAAGCCGAGGAAGCAACTCGAACCACTGACCATGGTCCACTAGGAACGGGAGGGCGAGCGTCCCCGCGAGCCGCCTTGGATCAAAGGTCATCGGTCAGCGCTGAGGAAAGCTCCGACGCGTCGGAGCACTCCCAAAAGGAGCAGCATCCTCCATAGTAGTGCCAACCTTCAGGTCTGCACGACATCGCAGGGCGACAGACATACGCGGCTCGCGAGGACGATCGCCCTCCCGCAACCGCGACCCTCAGGTCGCAGAGCGAATTGCCGGAGGATGCGAGCGATCAGGTGGGCGCCGTGCCGATCATCGGTCAAGCGAAATGTGAGAACATAGGAGAGTCATGATCGCTCTCGCTCTCATCTGCATGGTTGCGCAAGACCCGCTGCCGAAGGCGTACGCGATCCCTGTCGTCGACCTCGACAGGCTGCCGCAGTTCCACGTCGTCGTGGACCAGGAAAAGGGCCAGTACCTCGGCCATCCGACGACCGTGCTGCTCGAGGACGGCAAGACGATCTTGACGGTGTATCCGAAGGCTCACGGGAGGGGGCCGATCGTCTACAAGAGGTCCGCGGATGGCGGCAAGACCTGGAGCGAGCGGCTGCCCACGCCGGAGAACTGGGCGACGAGCAAGGAGACGCCAACGATCCACCGGGTCATCGACCCCAAGACCGGCAAGAAGCGGCTGATCGTCTGGTCCGGGCTCTATCCAGCGCGGATGGCAGTCAGCGAGGACGCCGGCGAAAGCTGGAGCCCGCTGGAGTCGGTCGGCGATTGGGGTGGGATCGTCGTCATGGGGTTCACGGAGCGGATGAAGAACGGCGACTACCTCGCGATGTTCCACGACGACGGGCGGTTCTTCAAAGAGGGCGGCAAGCAGACGCCGACCATGACGCTGTACAAGACGTTCAGCAAGGACGGCGGAATGACGTGGTCGGAGCCCGAGGCGGTCCACGCCGCTAGCGACGTCCACCTCTGCGAGCCGGGGTTCATCCGCTCGCCGGACGGTAAGACCATCGCGATCCTGCTGCGCGAGAACACCCGCACCCGCAACTCCTACGTCATGTTCAGCCGCAACGAAGGCAAGACTTGGACCAACCCGCGCGAGCTGCCCGCCGCGCTGACCGGAGACAGGCACACCGCCAAGTACGGCCCGGACGGAAGGCTGTTCATCTCTTTCCGCGACACGACCCACATCAGCCCGACGCGCTGGGACTGGGCCGGCTGGGTCGGCACGTGGGAAGATATCGTGATGGGCCGCGAGGGCCAGTACCGCGTGCGGCTGAAGAAAAACTACGTCGGCGCGGACTGCGGCTACCCCGGGGTGGAGATTCTGCCGGACGGGACGTTCGTCACGACGACGTACGGCCATTGGGACGAGGGCGAGGTCGCCTATATCCGCACGGTTAGGTTCAAGCTCGCCGACCTCGACCGGATTCTGAAAGAGGGTCGGCACGTCATACGGCCTGGTGAGCGCTAACGCCGTTCGGGTTGGTTCGGGGGTTTGGGACTCGGGACTCGGGGTTCGGGGGTTCGGGGGTTCGGGACTCGGGACTCGGGACTCGGGAGTTCGGGACTCCCCCACGGGAGGGCGAGCGTCGGGCAGTTGGCACCCTGCATATACCCCAGTAAATTTGCCTGTTTCCGAGCATTGGGAACCCGTGACGAGGACAGCCGGTTGAACCTAACCGAGAGGTACACTCGAGCCTCATGCTATTTGGGAAGGCGAACCCGCTGAGGGATCGCTTCGAGCGGATGGCCGAGGACGTTTTTCCTTCTCTCTACGGCACAGCGTTGCGCCTGACGAGGGATCCGGAAGACGCCAACGACATCTCTCAGGAAGCGCTGATTCGGGCTTACGAGGCGTTCGACCGGTTCGACGGTCGGAACTTCAAGGCTTGGATGCTGCGCATCCTGACGAACCTGTACATCAACAGGTACCGGAAGAGGCAACGGACAGGCAAGCCGTCCTCGCTCGATGACGAGGAGGCGGCCGAGCCGATCGCACCGGCTGACGAAGTGCCGGACAGGCGGCTGCTGGACGAACTGGTAGGCGCAGAGATCGAAGAGGCGCTGGCCAACGTGCCGGAAGCGTTTCGGATGACAGTGATTTTGAGCGACATAGAAGGCATGAGTTACGACGAAGTGGCCGAGGCGACGCAGGTTCCGGTTGGAACAGTCCGATCGAGGCTTGCGCGAGGGAGGGCCATGCTGCGACGGCAGCTGACCGAGTACGCCCGAGAAGAGGGGTACCTGCGAGAGGCGAACACCGAATGAGCGATTGGATCGAAGACGTACATGCGCTTGCCGACGGCGAGCTGCCAGATGACAAGAGGAAGGAGACGATGAAAATCGTCGAGGAGAACCCGGACGCCGCTGCCGAGTACCAGTGGGCTCTGTTCTTCCGCGAGTCTCTAGCCACGATGTGCCTCGAGCACGACTGCGATGACGCTTGGCAGCAGTCCAAAGAGCGATTGCAGGCCTTGGACCGATCGTCGAAGCTGGACAGCTTTGTCGGCCGCTACTCGTGGGCCATGGCTGCCAGCCTGTTCGTCATCATCGCGTTTGCCGGAATTTGGAACCGTGAAATCGGCGGGCGAGAGCTGTCAGGCCAGCAGGTCGCGCAGCTGATGAGAAGCGCGACCCCGTTGAGCTCGAACGACGCCGTCGCCGCCATGGAGGACGGACTAGGCCCGGAATTCCCTGTCGTGCAACGGTTGTTCGAAGTGAACGCCGTCGGCGCAGGCGAAGTCGGGGGATCTTCGTTCATACGACTTTCTATGCAAGATAGCTCTGGACCGCTGATTCTGTATGCGATCCAAGGAGAGAAAGTATTAGAAGACCTGAAGCCAGTCAGAGGAAGGAAGGCGTTTTCGCACGGCAAACTCAACAACACCCCGTGTCTCAGTTGGACGCACAACGACATATCGTTCCTGATGATTGCCGATCGGAAACTCGAAGAGCTCATCAGCCTGGCTGAGCAATTGCAAGCTGGGTTTTGAACAATCGTGAAGGTGGCAGGGGCAGCAGGACTCGAACCCGCGACCTGCGGTTTTGGAGACCGCTGCCTAAATAGCGCCTAGGTTCGCACTGCGCCTAAAAACACCCGTTTTCGGCACCCAGTTTCTGGAAACAGTATGAACAAGAGTATGAACACGGGGCGATTGGAATTCCTATCCATTCGGTATCCTCTTTACTGAGCGATTGTGATTCGTATCCATCATGGAGCTTAGATATGCAGACCACCGATCCTCACCACAACGATCCTTCCGCCGGTTCTGAAAAGCTGCCGGGAATCAGGCACGTCATCGCGGTGGCCAGCGCGCAGGCGCTCATCGAGTGCTGCACAGCATGACGAAGATTGCCATGACGTCGCATCGTCTTTCACCATTATCGGGGGAGCCAGGTACGCTGGAACGAGCCAGCCTTCTTGAGGGAGATGCCTCTGCCGCAGAGGTGGTCGTCGCCTACCACGAGCGGACAAAACACCACTTCCACCGCTACGCCGCCTCGCTTGGCTACATGGACTGGGCGACGCAGCCCGATCCGTTTCGGCGCTACGCGGGAGCGGATCTCGTTCGCCTCCCTCTGCCTAAAGCGGGCCGCCCGCTACCCTATTGGCAGCTCTATGCGAGCGCGATCATGCCGCCGATGCCACTGTCGTTCGCGTCGGTCTCGCTCTTTTTCCGGTATGCACTGTCGCTGACGGCATGGAAGCAATCTGGTGATACCACGTGGCCGTTGCGCGCAAATCCGTCGAGTGGAAATCTTCATCCGACCGAGGGCTATGCCGTACTACCTGCGGTCGACCAGATCGGCGAGACGGCCGCCGTGTACCACTATGCGCCGAGGGAGCACGCTCTTGAACGGCGAGCGGTGCTCGACGCGAAGCGGTGGACCGAGCTGACTGAGCCTTTCCCTGAGGGCTCCTTCTTTGTGGGTCTGTCGTCGGTGCATTGGCGGGAAGCCTGGAAGTACGGTGAGCGTGCGTTCCGTTACTGCCAGCACGACGTTGGACACGCGCTTGCCAGCCTGCGTATCGCGGCAGCGGCGCTCGGCTGGAGATTGGTGCTCCTCGACAGCGTCAGCGATGGCACCCTCTCCAGTCTCCTTGGGCTTGACCGCGCTGAGGATTTCGCGGCGGCGGAGCGCGAGGAATCTGAGCTGCTCGCGTTGATTTCACCGGATTTACCAGCGCCGCTTCCGATCGAGTCGACGCCGCTGACGGTGCATGGCGGTGGCGTGCTTTGGCAGGGCAGGGCCAATACGTTGAGCCCCGAACACAGCGTCGAGTGGCCCGTGATCGACGCCGTTGCCCAGGCGACGCGACGATGCGAAAGCTCGCCTATCAAGGAGGACTTCTCCGGCTTTCCCTCGGAGGATGAGCTTTTCGGGACACCCATCCGTCAGGGCCTGCTCACCGCGGAGAGGGCCATTCTTGGACGCCGCAGCGCAGTAGCGATGGATGGCTCGACGGCAATCTCGCGAGCAGCATTCTTTCGCATGCTCGCCCGACTGATTCCAACACAAGAGCGGAGAGCTATGCCCTGGGACGCGATCCCCTGGCGACCGCGCATCCACATCGGGCTTTTCGTTCACCGCGTCGACGGCTTGGCGCCTGGCATCTACGCGCTCGCCCGAGATCCGGACAAGGTCGATATCCTCAAGAGAGTGATGCATCCAGAATTTTGTTGGCACCGCGTATCCGACTGTCCGCCAGGACTCCCCCTGTACCTCCTCCAAGAGGGGGACTGTCGAGCGCTGGCGACCACCGTCTCCTGTGGCCAGGCCATCGCCGGCGATGGCGCCTTCAGCCTGGCCATGATCGCCGACTACATGGACAGCCTGGCGACGTATGGCAGCGGGTTCTACCGAAACCTGTTCTGGGAGGCCGGCATGGTGGGCCAGCTGCTTTATCTCGAAGCCGAAGAGTCGGGTATCCGCGCCACCGGGATCGGCTGCTACTTCGACGATCCGGTCCATGCGGCCTTCGGGATCGTTTCACGCGAGTGGCAAAGTTTCTACCACTTCACTGTGGGCGGCCCGGTTGAAGACAGTCGGCTCATGACCTTGCCTGCGTACAATTTCGCGGAAGAACAATGAGCATCCCAACCATGATGCGAATTCCGGGCGCTAAATGAAACCCCTGAAAGCCAGCGTCCATGCGGGCTACCAACCAACACCCCAAAATTATCCACTCGATTTCCTGAAGAGCCGAATTTCATAATGCATCCACGTCACTGGGAACAACTCCGCACTGAACGTACCGGCTGGCTTCGCGCTGCGGTATTGGGCGCGAACGACGGTATCGTTTCCACCGCGAGCCTGGTGCTGGGCGTTGCGCAACTATCTGGCGCAGCAGGCGATCGACCGCACTGAGCAGGGTGACGATACGGGCATCCGGGATTTGCTCGATGTGTTGCGTCGCCCCTACGATGACCAATTCGGCAGCGAGCAGTACGCGCAGCGCCGCCCGGACTGGGCGCGCAACCGAGCGGGGTGTTCTATGCTGTCCTGTAGTTCGTGAGCCGCTTATGATCCCGCGCGCGGCCCTGCGCCGTAGCAGTCGAAGTCGTGACCTTCGACTGCTACGGCACGCTCATCAACTGGGAGGCCGGCATCCTATCGGCGCTCAAGGCTGCCCTGCAGGGCCCGGCCGGCGTCGATATCCTGGAACGCTTCGCCTCCCTCGAAACGGAGGCGGAGAAGACCCCCTACCTCCCCTACCGGCAGGTCCTCAAGCGGGTGCAGGCTGGTCTTGGCCTGCGGAGTCGCCGGAGCTTCTGGCCGAGTCGATCGCGCGCTGCTGATTCTCCTGCGCTACACGGGCATCAGGCCGAAGTCCGCGAGGGAATTGATTTGGAGCGAGCTCGAAGAAGGCGACATGATGTTCGTGCGCAAACAGAACGCCAAGCGGCCGTCGGGAGAGAAGCCGATCCCAGTGCCCAGCGTCGCCGCACAGGCTATCCGCGCACTGCCCAAGACGAGCATGTTCGTATTCCCGTCAAAGCGCACAGAACGCGCGTGGAGCGAGACTTGGGTCAGCAAGCAGTGGAGGAAGGCGCAGAAGGACGCAGGACTGACAGTCAGGCACCTGTACGACCTCAAGCACCTGCGGATCACCGAGCTACGCGCTGGCCTGATGGACGACGTGAAGGTCGCTGCGGCGGCGGGCATGAAGAGCGTCGAGTCCGTCCAGAAC
Source organism: Armatimonadota bacterium (assembly GCA_022563855.1). NCBI lineage: Bacteria > Bacillati > Armatimonadota > Armatimonadota bacterium. The sequence continues at coordinate 187,115 of JADFMN010000005.1, read as the reverse complement.
AGCTACGCTCAGATCGACCGCGCAGAGCTGCATCGACAGGTCGATAGTATGAACAAAGTATGAACAGATCGCGATCCGGGGAACGCTGATCTCTCGTTTTAGGTTCGAATAATGGCAGGGGCAGCAGGACTCGAACCCGCGACCTGCGGTTTTGGAGACCGCTGCTCTACCAACTGAGCTATACCCCTGTGGATCGTCAGAATATACCGCAACTTGCATGCCATGCCCGAGCCCTCTGGTGTCCGGCAGGATCGTCTAGTGTTCGGCCAGAATAGACATATGTTTCTACGAATCGGCGTGATATCCGTTCTGGCAGCGCTCGTTCTGGCAGCGCTCGCGCTGAACGCTTGTCGGCAGCAAACGCCCGTTGGCCGGACGCCGCAGGCGAAGTCGTATTCGGTCCTTGTCAGCCTGAGCCCGAGCACTTCCGAACTCGTCGCTGGGAACGGCGGAATGGGACTGTTGCAAGGCCGAACCTCGGCGTGCGACTTCCCGGCCGGCCTTAGAAGAGCCATCGTCGTCGTCGACAACGGTGAAATCGACTACGAGAAGCTGGAGACAATAAAACCGGACCTCGTGATCTTCGACAGCAACCTGTACAGCGACGAGAAAATTGCCAAAATCGAGCAGTTAGGGTTTGAGATGATGCCGATGGAGGCCTCGACGCTAGACGAATTCATCGACTACTCGTACCGGCTCGCGTCAAAGATCGGACTTGAATCGAACATTTCGAAGTACCTCGACAGGGTGATCACGGCCCGGAACACAGCTCTTTCCGCGGGCAATCCAACTCTGAAAGTAGCTATCGTCATCGGCGATCGAGAAGGCGGCTACATGATCGCCGGGAAAAACACCTTCCAAGCCGATGTCGTTCGATCTGTAGGCGGATCGCCAGTCGGGCCGGATGCTTCCATGTTCGTCGCGCTCAATCTGGAAACGCTGATCGTCGAAAACCCAGACATCATCATTTCTGCGGAGAACGCGGCAGACATCCTGGCAGACGAGCGATTCACGACGGTGAACGCGATCAGGAACAAGCGCGTGTTCGATTTCGAGGAACCGGCCATTCTCTTGCGCGCGGGAAAGAGGGTGGACATGATGATCGACATCCTTTCAGGTTTGATGTCTTTGAGCGGATCTGAGGGACAGAAGTGAGCGCCGCCGAAATTGGCGTGTTCGGGGGTTCGGGGTTCTACAGCCTGCTGGACGACGTGACGGAGATCAAGGTGGACACCCCATACGGTCCGCCGAGTGACAGCGTGATGTTGGCCAGCGTTGGCGGGAAGCGCGTCGCATTTCTTCCGCGCCACGGTCGAAAGCACACGATCCCGCCCCATATGATCAACTACCGAGCTAACGTCTGGGCCTTCCACAGCCTCGGCGTCAAGGCGGTGGTCAGCCCGTGCGCGTGCGGCTCTCTTCAGGAGCGGATCGCCCCCGGCAGCTTTCTGGTTACCGATCAGTTCGTCGATCGCACAAAGGGCCGCCCTGAAACGTTTTACGACGGCCCGATAACGACGCACGTCTCTGCTGCAGACATCTACCACCCAGAGCTTCGGCGTCTAACGATCGAGGCCATCAAGGCGAACGGAATCGCCTGCCACGAAACTGGGACGGTGGTCGTCATCCAAGGGCCACGGTTTTCGAGCAAGGCGGAGAGCGCATGGTTCACGAAGATGGGCTGGGACATCATCAACATGACCCAGTACCCCGAGGGGTACCTCTGCCACGAACTCGGAATGGGGGTCGTCAACTTTGGGCTCGTGACCGACTACGACAGCGGCGTCGTCGTCGGAGCGGAAGCGGTGACTGCCCACAACGTCTTGGAGGTGTTCAAAAAGAACGCCGCCAACGCGACCAAGGTCGTTCTCGACCTCATCAAGAGCATGCCAGACGACCTCTCGGTGTTCTCGACAGCGGAGGGTCTGCAGTTCACTCGCGGTGACGGACACGCGATATCCGAGTATGACGTGCGCATATTCGACTAGAATCTACGATAGGCACTGATGTTTCACGCGATTCTAGTCCTCGCTTCAGCGGTCGGCAATCCAGTTTCAGTGGTCGACGACCAGGTCACGCTTGGAACAATCGATATCGGTGGTCGCTCGATCACCATGTCCGTCCCAGCGTCTGGAGGCCCATTCAACGCAGAGACGCCCCACTACGAGTTAGACGGCTTCAAGTACGCGCTTGGCACGGATTTGAACCTCGCCGGACGGTACAGGATCGATGGCGGCTGGAAAGATGTAGCGGCAGCGTTCTTGCAGGGCGAGCGCACTCGTTCGGGCGCACCGGAGTACCCGGTCAAGGTGTACATCTCGACTCGCGTGACCATTCTCGACCACGGACAGGACGGGTACGTCCAGCAGCGCCGCGGCTCCCTGAACCTGAAAGACGTTGAGACGATTCTGCAGTCTCTCGCGCAGTTCAAGGCGATCGCCGAGGCTGCAGCAGGATCGTCGCTTCGGATCTCTCTCGACGTGACCATCGACGACGACCTCGTCTTTCTGGAGTCCGCCAGCGGCAGGAGTTCGGAGTTCCGAAATCAGCCCGGCGTGCTCAATGAGTTTTCGTACGGCGACGGGCTCGATGACAACGATCTAGCCGGCGGCAGATGGCTGACGGAGGACTTTGGCGTACGAATCAACAGCGGCAGTTGGGAATCCGATGACGGCAAGTATCGGGGTCCGTACTCCTCCGCGTTCGTGATCCATGCCGCGCTGGCAGAGTCGACCGCGACGATTCTGAGCGGCGAAACACCGCTCACGTCGGTGAGCTACGTCACCTTCACAGACCGGAGTCCTGGGGAGGCACTCTCCATTCAGCTGTACGAGGCGTGGGTTCAGCACGTGATGATCAACGCCCAACGGGGCGGGCACCCTGGAGCCGCAACCGTCTCACTTCCTACGGGCAGGGACTTGCCCCAGTATCCGGCGATACACGACGCGGGGCTCTCCAATTCTCTGTTGGCAGCAGGAAATAGGGCTGTGTCCAGATGGGGGCCCAGCAGGCTCCAAACCCCGCAAGCAATTTCGGCCAGCGACTGGGAAGAGGCCGTAGCGGGAATCCCAGCGACGGCGGTCACAGATTTAGTCGGGTTCCGCGATGCTGCCTCGTGGACCGGCGGTCGTATATCGAGCGTACGATCTGGCGATCTGACATGGGCGTTTGTCGAGCCACAGATGCTCGGGCTGTTCCTAACCCAGCGAGATGGCGCCGCAACTGCGCACGGCTACGTGCAGCTCTGGCCAGGAGCGCGGCCTCGCGTGGCAGTTCAGCTGTCAGCGCCGATGACCGGCGAGACGGATCAAGCAGCGATCGCGATGCCTGCGCCGGAAATAGCTGCGATGCTCATCGTGCCTATCCGATCACCAAGAGCAGCGTTGCCGATCACCGCCTACGCCCAGGGCAGCTTTGCCGCCGAATTGCAGAGCGATCCAGCCTTCAATCCCATTGTAGTTGTCACCGAGCCGAACCGACACAGGCGCGGATTTGCAACGGTCAGCAAGGACGACCGCGGCCAGGCTCTGTTCTATTGCCAGCTGGGTCAAACACTAGCCATGATGGTCAGCGTTGAGGGGCGTGAGAACTACGGAATCTACTTGATCGGCGAAGACGGACAGACGGTGTCAGCTTACTCGGTGTTGGCAAACTCCGAAAGACCGGCGGAGACCTCCGCGTATCCGTATTCTGTGACGTCGTTAGGCCATGTCGCTGGATCTGGCTGGACAGAGCATCGGTTGGATCTCAGCCCCTATGCCGCTACTGCAGTCAGCGAGATCCGAGTTGGTCCGCCACCGCTCGGTAACCGGTTCGAGCGAGCCGGGGGCGAACGAAATCGCATCAAGATTGGCGCAATTTCTCTGGCCGCAGGCGAGCAAGTAATCGGCGGCGACCGCGCACCAAGCACCGCGCGCTTGCTGGCCGGACTCCCCTCCTTGCTGCAACCGATTCACCTCGAGCAACTCGAGACGGCATTCGAAGTGGGACGCGAAGCCGACGTCCTAAACGCGCTTGCGGTTCTCGGTCGAGCGCTGGCGCCAGAGATGGTCCCGGCAATATCCCGATACGCCTCCAGCGGCTCGGCAGCGATCGCATATCTCGCGATCCAAGCGCTTCGATTTCAAGATACGACGGCTGCCTGGAAGGTCATCGGCGAGCGATGCGTTGCCGGACCGTTCGACACAAACGTCCGATTTGCTGCAGAGGCATTGAAGGACAAACAGGAGAAGGAGACGGCGCTGATCTTGAACAGGGCGTTTAGCAGAAGGAGTTGGCGGACCCGCCGGTCAGCCGCTCGCTCCTTGCAGACTCTGAATCCCGAGGACACTGTCATCTACGCCGCAGTCTCGCTGAACGACGGAGACGCAACAGTCAGGCTTGCGATCGTCGAACACGCCGACATCGGCAATGAGCTGCTCTCTCGCCGCCTGCTGTGGACGGCAGTGAACGACAACAACGAGACCGTTCGGGCGCATGCGTATCGCAGGCTGATCGATTCTCCGGACGAGTCGATGCGGTCGCAGGCGTTGCACGGGATCCGAGACGAAAGCGTCTTCGTCCGACTGTTCTTGCTCGAGCACATGGCGGATCGGGCGCAGCCGTATTACCGCTCGGCTCTCAGACAAGCCGTGATCGACCCCGACCCAAGGGTGCGCGCCGCCTGTCTACGAGCGTTCGCGACGCAACCAGGCCCGGTCGAACTCGCTGAAATCCAGAACACGCTGAACGATCCCGACCCGCTCGTGCAAGTTGCTCTAAAAGAGCTTGTCCGAATCAAGAACATCGAACTGCCGGATGCCGCATGAAAATAATCTTGACCTCTGATCACGCCGGATACGCGCTCAAAACCAAGCTCGCGTCGTGGGCTGCCGAAAACGGCCACGAGGTAACCGTCGTCGGGGCTCCCAATGTTGACGCGTACGACTATCCAGACGCGGCCGACGAGGCGTGCGACGCAATACTGGCCGGCCAGTCCCAGTTCGGTGTTTTTGTGTGCGGTACAGGGACCGGGATCTGTATGCGCGCCAACCGGCATCGGGGAATTCGGGCCGCGCACTGCGTATCGGCGGAAATGGCGCGGCTGGCCCGCGAGCACAACCACGCCAACGTTCTATGTCTGGGTCAATCGATGACGGATGAGGAAACGTCGGTCGAAATCCTGAAGAGCTTCTTGAGCGAGCCCGAAGATACAGCTGAAAGGCGCATTCGCCGGGTTCGTAAGCTTGATGGGAACGGTCAACTGGCTTCGAGTTGTAAGAAAGAGTAACGGCTAATATCGATGGACCACGTCAAACGCAACTTATTGGCAACCAGCGGATTGCTCTGCGCCCTGTTCGCGGTAGCCGGCGGTGCGCTGTTGCGCGCCCGCATGGACACCGGTCCGGGCGTGGATATCGGTGGTTCGATAACGATGGCTGGCATCGTGGCGCCTGGAGCGGCGGCGAGCATCCCCGAGGCCCAGATGTTCTATCAGCTTTCGATGCTGCTCGAGAAAGAGTTCGTCGATCCGGTCAAACACGATGACTCCCTCGCCGTCGGCGCGATCCGCAGCATGCTTGCCAACCTCGCAGACAGCAGCAGCTTCTTCATGGACACCGAGCGGTTTCGGGCGTACTCTCGGCGGTTGCGAGGCGAGTTCGAAGGGATCGGCGTCGAGCTGCGGCTCGTTTACAACGAAGAGGAGTTGGAGAAGGCGCAACGCCAGTTGATCGGCGGTCGAGATCTGCTGCAGGACAGCGACTCCGCCGTGGACTGGGAGATTCTCATCCCTGATCTCATAGTCTCAGCGGTCGCGCCAGGCGGTCCAGCGGAACAGGCTGGCCTCCAGGTCGGAGACCTCATACTGTCCGTCGACGGCAAGTGGATTCCAAGCTCGGACGACGCGCTTTACTGGCGAGAGCTTCGGGGGCACCGCGACGCTGGAGACTTGACCCCAGAAGAGTTTCTTGAGCTAGCCCTGCTACTGATTGAGAAAGCAGAGCAGGCGATCTCGGCCCCTAGAGCGATTGAACAGCTCAGCGCCGGGGAGTCAGGTCAGGTGGCTCTCAAATGGATGCGCGGAGAAGACGAGTTCACGGCGACGATCGACAAGAGCTTGACCAAAGTTCCTGCTGTCAGCTGGGACGGAAACCGGTTGACGCTTAGGTTTTTCAAGGGTGCGGCTGAAGAGCTGCGACGAACCGGAGTACCGAACGGTCGAATCGAGATCGATCTTCGAAACAGCGGTCAAGGCGACTTCGGCGTCATGACCGAGTGTCTGAACTTGCTCGCGCCTGCAGGAATTTACGGCGCGATCCGCAGAGAAAAGCCCGGCGAGCCAACGGTTCTTGAGTCCACTGGAACCGCTAAAGGCCGCGAAATCGTGCTGCACGTCGATGGCAGCGTTCGCGGCGCGGCGGAGGTGTTCGCGCTAGCGCTCTCAGCGCACGGATCGGCAGAGCTGCGCGGACCTGCGACCGCAGGAGATCTTGCGTGGATCCGCGTCGCTACATTGCCCACGGGCGTGGGTTACGTACTTCGAACGGGCACCTTCAGCACAGACATCAGCTCCGAGGAGGTCACGTCGTGAAGCTGGTCTCCAAGGCGTTCACCGTTTTCGTGGCGCTCTGCCTCTGTTTCTCGCTAGGCTTCTCGTGGCGAGACGTTCGGAAGGGATCTGCTCCGTCTGCTGCCGCCTTCCGCAAACTGCTGACCGGCAACTTCAGCTCGACGGAGACGCCGACGCAACTGTTCCAACGACACTACAACATCATCCTGAGCAGCTTCTACAGGCCGGTGGACGAGCAACAGCTGACCCATGCGGGCATGACCGGTCTCCTGGCATCTCTAGGAGATCCGCACACGGTCTTCATGGAGCCGGAGCTAGCGGAAGATTTCGCGATAGAAACAAGTGGCAATTACGCGGGCGTTGGCGCTCGGCTTAGAGGGGACGATCTGGGCGCGAAGGCAGTGACCGTGTTCAAGGACGGTCCAGCGGATCGCGCCGGGCTGCAGGTCGGCGACATCGTCGTGAAGGTCGATGATCTCAACGTCAGCGGGATGGGGGTCGACCAGATCGTCGACTTTGTTCGAGGAGACGAAGGCACCGCCGTTACCTTGACCGTTATGCGCGAAGGAGTCGCCCAGCCAATCGAGATTCGCATCGTTCGCGGTTACGTGGTCGTGCCGACTGTTGACGGCAGAATCTTGCCGGACTCAAACGTTGCGTACATCAAGATCGACTCGTTCGGCGAACCCACTGCCCAGCAGTTCAAGACCATCCTGCAAGGCTTGGACGGACGAGACCCCGCAGGACTGGTCATCGATCTGCGAAACAACCCCGGAGGTCTGCTCGACATCACGGTCGAAATGCTGAGCTTGTTCGTGGACCGCAAGCTTGCCGTGACGTTGAAGCGGAGAGGCAGCCGCGGCGAACGCCTTTTCACGCGGCGCGGTCGGACGCTTGGAATCAACTATCCGATCACCGTACTGGTCAACCGTAACAGCGCGAGCGCCGCTGAGATATTCTCGGGAGTCTTGCGCGACTATCACTTGGCAACCATCGTCGGCGAGCACACGTACGGAAAGGCCTCGGTTCAAAACGTCATCCTCCTGCGCGATTTGAGCACCGCCAAGATTACGAACGGACGGTACTTCCTGCCGAGCGGAGAGAACATCAGCCGTAAAGTCGATGCCGACGGAGTGTACGTGTCCGGTGGAATCAAGCCGCAAGTTCTTGCCGAAGCGACCCTGGGCACCTTCTGGGAAATAGGCGACCCAGAGAGCGACGTAGTGCTGCAAGCTGCCATCAAGCTGATCGAAGAGAAGAACCGGCGTTAACGGTTTTTCGGATCGATGAGCGACCGCAGCCCGTCACCAACGAAGTTCAGCGCAAAGATCGTTAGGCTCAGAGCGAGACACGGCCACAGCAACATGATCGGGTGCGAGTCGAGTTGATCCCGCGCGTGGTTGATCATGTTCCCCCAACTGGGCGTCGGCGACTGAATGCCGATTCCGAGAAAGCTCAGAGCGCTCTCGGCCAGGATGATGCCAGCCATATCGATCATCGCAACCGCCAGGACGATCCCCCACAAGTGCGGCAGAATGTGCTTGATGACGAGGTAGAAAGTCCCGGCCCCAAGAGCCCGAGACGCAATGACATACTCTCTGTCCTTGAGGCTGGCCATCTGCGTTCGCACTAGGCGCGCAACCGCAGGCCAAGCGGTTACCGACAGCGCGATGATCACCGGCGCTAGCCCCATCCCCCATATCCCGATGATCAGAATCGCCAGCAGGATGTCCGGGAACGCGAACATCGCGTCGGTTAACCGCAAGACCGGCACCCGAATCCACTTCGGTGCGAAAACCCCAGTCGCTCCAAGCGTGATCCCGATGATCAGAGCCGCGATCTGCACCACAAAGCCGACCAACAGCGACATGCGGGCGCCGTACGCTACCCGCGCGAAAACGTCCCTCCCCAGTTCGTCCGTTCCCAACCAATGCTCGCCCGACGGCAGTAAGAATTTCTCGCCGAGCGCTACCGGATCGTACCGAATCGTTGGTCCGAACAACGCCAGCACGGCGATCAGGAACAGGAAACCTACGCCGCACCAAAACAGGATATCGAGCCGCTTTTTCATATTTGCGACTCCCGAATGCGAGGGTCAACGAGCTGTTGTACGATGTCCACGACCAAGTTGATCACGATGAACATCGCCCCCGTTACGATCACGCAGGCCATGATCACCGGCGTGTTGCGCTGCTGGATCGCCTCGATGGCCTCTCGCCCGAGCCCCGGCAACAGAAAGAACCTCTCGACGATGAACGAGCCGGTAAGAAGATAGCCAAAGCTTGTACCGATGCCTGTCAGCACGGGGAGGATGGCGTTGCGCAGCGCGTGGACCAAGTACAGTCGAAACGCTGGCACACCCTTGGCGATGCCGAGCCGAACGAACTCTTGCTGGAGCGTGTCGAGCATGCTCGCCCTGGTCAACCTGGTCAGCATGGCCACCGGCCGGGCAGCCATGACCACGACCGGCAGGATCAAGTAGTAAATCTGCGGCGCGACCTGTAGCTCCGGAACCTGCCACCTCAGCGGCAAGTAGTCGAGCCACTCCACGAAAACGAGCACCAGGAGCGGCGCCAGCACAAAATTTGGCAGAGTCACCCCCAGCGTGCTCAGGCTGAGCGCGACGCGGTCCGTCGCTCGATTCTCATTCAACGCGGCGAACGTTCCCAGCACCAGTCCGATCGCGCTTGCCAGCAGGATTGCGCAGCCGGCGATCTTCGCGGTCATCGGCAGGTCGCGCTTCACAATGTCGACGACCGGCTCGTACGGCGCACGGTAGCTCTTCCCAAAGTCGCCGTGGGAAATCTCACCGACGTATTCGACGAATCGAACCGGCCAAGCACGATCAAGTCCCATCGCCTTGCGAAGGCGAATGACCTGGGCTTCCGTCGCCTTGTCGCCGGCGAGAATCGTCGCGGCGTCGCCAGGCACCATTTCGTCCGCGATGAACGTAATGAAGATGATGAACAGCAGGCTGACGGCGCCGTAAAGAAGCCGCAGAATGATATTGCGAAGCGTTCGAAGCGTCTTTGGGACAGTCATCAGCCGCGAAGAATCACGACTGAAGTTACCTTATCGCCCAGCTTGATCCCGCGAACGACGTCCATGTCTGAAACGACCTGCCCGAACACCGTGTACTTGCCGTCCAAGAATCCGTAGTCGCCCAACAGGATGTAGAACTGGCTGTCCCCGCTGTCTCGGTCGCCGTCTTTGTTCGCCAGGCCGACGGCACCCGTGACGTTTCTCTTTCCAGTCTCTTCATAGGCGACCTTCGTCCCAGAGCCGCCGTTGCCGAGACTCGGGTCGTTCATCGGCTTGGTCTTCGATCCCGGGTCGCCGAACTGGACCAAGAACGGCCTCGGATCCTTGAGCACCTTGAACCACTTCTGTCCGTTGTAGAATCCGGAGTTGGCCAGCCTGATGATCTGCGCAGTCGTCTTGGGAGCCTGCTTCGTATGCAGCAGAATGAAGACGTCGCCGCGACGCTCGATAGTGAGTTTCATCACCGTCTCTCCGGGCTTGGGCTTGTACGCTTGGGCAAGCGCAAGAGAGGCGCCCAACACGCACAGCAGGAGAATGATCGATCTAAACACGGCTGCCTTCTTCCTGTAGTATGACGTCTCAAGGGTCGATTCGGCACGCGGGTTCACTCATCCAGGCGTCGGCCGTACCCATCTAGCTTGAGTCCGCCTGAAAGGATGTAGATCGCGTCGATCCAGGCCCAAACGCAGCCGATAATGCAGGGCGCCAAGAACAGCTGTAGCACGCCGTGAGCCGCGTACCCGAGATACATGCGGCCAACTCCCGGTATGAAATTGAGCAATCCACCCACAACCCGACTCCGGTCGCTCTTGGGGAGGTGGGCCTGAATGTACTGCCAATCTTGCCGGGGCAGGGCGGTCGCCAGCACCGTGCCTGTAGGCACGGCCGACGTGGCTGACGGCATCGGTGGTGGGTTTCGTGATCCTGCGCCAGGCGACGGAGGAGGAGTAGCCGGTGGCTCCTCTGCACCCACGTAGCCACGAAGATCGTCGACTTGTAGCGCTTGTTCCCAGTCCCTCATTCCTGCTTGCCAAACGTACGTTTCAGGCGCGATGACACCGTCGGTTGCAAGCTCGCACATCTGCTCGAGCGTCAGCGGCCCCAACTGTCCGTAGTGGCCTACGTAGTACCATTCCGGGTTGGTGCGCTCTTCACTCATGAAACGTGGGTCTCTTGTGCAGTTTAACTGATACCGCCAAAGTGCATTGCACGTTGCGACGGTCGACCGGGTACCTGGGCCATTCCGCAGGCCAGCCTCCTGGTATCTTCAGAGGCGATGTCCGTCCGCGTCCGATTCGCACCTAGCCCGACCGGGAGCCCCCACGTCGGGAACATCCGGACCGCGCTCTTCAACCACCTTTTCGCCAAGCACCACGGGGGGGTCCACATCCTGCGCATCGAGGATACCGACAGCGCCCGGTTCGTCGAGGGGTGCGAAGAGGAGATCATCGAGAGCTTGCTGTACATCGGGGTCGAGTGGCAGGAGGGCGTCGGCAAGGGCGGCCCCCACGGCCCCTACCACCAGAGCGAGCGGAAGGAGAGGGGCATTTACAAGCCGATCTTCGACCGCCTGCTGGAGTCGGGCCACGCCTACTGGGCCTTCGAGACGTCCGAAGAGCTGAAGGAGATGCGCGAGTACCAGCAGATCAACAAACAGCCGATCGGCTACTACGGAGGCGTCTGGCGCGACGCCTCTGGCGCGAAAGTTGAGGAGGCACGGTCGGCCGGTCTGCCCGGCGTCGTCCGCCTGAAGATCCCGCGCGATGAGACGATCGTGCTGAACGACGCGATCCGTGGCCGCGTCGAGATCAACTCGAACCTCGTCGACGATCCGGTGCTCATCAAGAACGACGGCATGCCGACCTACCACTTCGCGGCGATGGTCGACGACCACCTGATGGACATCACGCACGTCTTCCGCGGCGAGGAGTGGATCAGCTCCGCGCCGAAGCACGTCACGCTCTTCAAGTCGCTCGGCTGGGATCCGCCCGAGTTCATCCACGTGCCGATCATCAAGGGCAAGGACGGCAGCAAGCTCAGCAAGCGGCACGGCGACACCGCGTGCCTCGACTTCCGGCGAGCCGGATATCTGACCGAGGCGATCTCGAACTTCATCGCGCTGATCGGCTGGTCCCCCGGCGGCGACCGCGAGGTGATGAGCATGGACGAGATGGCCGAGGCGTTCACCATCGAGGGCATACAGCCGTCGCCCGGCGTGTTCGACCTCGACAAGCTCAACTGGATGAACGGCCACTACATCCGTGCGATGGACGCGGGCACGCTGGCGAGCATGGTCCGCGACTACTCGTCGTGCGACGAGAACCAAGAGTACTGGGCTGGGCGCGAGCCCGACCACCAGGCAGCTAAGGGCAAACCGACGCCAGCCGAAAACGTCGATGGCATGAAGCTGCTGGTCACTGTAGAAGACCTCGACTACGTACAGGGGGCGATCACCCTGGAGCAAGAGCGAGTCGCCAACCTTGCCGAGTTCGGCCCAGCGTGCAAGTTCTTCTTCGTTGAAAGCCCTGACATGGAGCAGAAGGCGGTCGATAAGTGGTTCAAGCACGACCACGTTCGGGCTCTTTTCGATCACCTGACCACGGCTTTCGACGGCAAGAAGGAAACGTCCGCCGAAGAGTGCGAGTCGATCCTGCGCGGATTCATGGAGAGCGCAGGGGTCGAGAAGTTCGGCCCGGTCGTCCACCCGACCCGCGTCGCGCTCACAGGCAAGACCGTCGGCCCCGGCCTCTTCGAGTTGATGTCGCTCCTCGGGCCTGCGCGTATCGTCAAGCGCGTCGAGCGCGCCAAGAAGCTGCTGCCTTGAGCCAGTTGCCCTGGCTCCACACCAGCCTGCCGCAGAGGGAGGCTAGGTCGCATAAGACTTATAGGACCTATCGGACGAGCGCATCGGTCTAGCAACACAGCAAGCCAGCCGTCGGCATAGAACGGGAACCGGCTAAAATCCAATACCATGGCTCGCGTTGGATTTGTGGGGCTCGGCGTGATGGGCAGCCCAATGGCCGGTCACCTCTTGGCGGCTGGCCACGACCTGACAGTTTGGAACCGCACCGCTGCCAAAGCCGAGCAACTGGCTGCGCGAGGCGCACGGGTTTCCTCAACGCTGGAGGAACTGCCGGCGAACTGCGACGTCGTCTGCCTTTGCGTGAGCAAGACAGAGGACGTCGAAAGCTGTCTTTCCAGAATGCGCGGAGGCGCTGAAAAGGGCACGCTGTTCATCGATCACAGCACAATTCAGCCGCAAGCGACGAAGCGGCTGCACGACGAGATGGCAGATGCCGGTCTACGGTTTCTGGACGCACCGATCACCGGCGGATCGAAGGGCGCAACGGCGGGCACGCTAACGATTTTCTGCGGCGGCAGCGCGCAAGAGTTTGAAGTCGCAAAGCCGGTTTTGGAGGCGTACGGCAAGAACGTCGCCCTGGTCGGCGGTCCGGGCAAGGGGCAAACGATGAAGATGGCCAACCAGATCGCCGTGGCAGGGTCGCTGCTCGGACTTTGCGAATCGCTTGCTTTCGCCAAGAAAGCAGGCTTAGACATAGCGCAAACGCGCGAGCTGCTCGCTGGCGGCGCGGCAGGCTCTTGGGCGTTCGACAACTACGGTCAGAGAATCCTTGATGGCGACTGGTCGCCGGGCTTCACGGTGAAAAATCAGCGCAAGGATTTTGGCTACTGCGTCGAGACGGCGGCACAGATCGGCGCTTCCCTGCCGGGTACGGAACTCGTCGATCGTCTTTTGCAAAAGCTAGAGGAGAGCGGACACGGGGAGTGGACGACCGCCGCGCTTTACGAAGTGCTCATGGAGCTTGACGGCGATTCATGATCCCGACCGTCAACCTGCGCGGCATCACTCATCACTTCGGCAGCGTCAAGGCGCTGCAGGACGTTGATTTCCAAGTCGAAGCCGGTCATATTTCCGCTCTCATCGGCGAGAACGGCGCAGGCAAGACGACGCTGATGCGAGTGCTCTACGGCGCGCTCCGGCCGATGCGCGGAACTATCGAGATCTCTGGCGAAGAGAAGACGTGGCGGAACGCGGCGGACGCGATCGCGTACGGCATCGGCATGGTCAGCCAGCACTACAGCATCATTCCCGAGCTGACCTGCCTGCAAAACCTCATGCTCGGCGCCGAGCCAAGCGTCTTCATTTCGGAAAAGCGCTCGATAGAGCGAGCAGCCAAGCTTGCCAAGAGGATGGGGTTCGAGTTTGACTGGACGGCGCTGGCGGCATCGCTGAGCCCTTCCGGAGCCCAGAAGCTCGAGATCGTCAAGCTGCTATGGCGCGATTCCGAGATCATGATCTTGGACGAGCCGACCGCTATGCTCTCGCCTGCGGACTCCGATGCGCTGTACACAAGCTTGCGCCAACTGGCAGTCGAAGGCGCGACGATCATCATCGTGACGCACCGACTGCCGGAGGTAATGGCGCACTGCGATCGCGTCACCGTCCTACGAGGCGGCGAAAAGGTCGCCGACCTTGTCGTCGGCGAGACCACTCCGGCCGAACTGGCGGAGCTGATCGTCGGGCACACGCTCGCGGCAGACGAGCCGACCCCGCTGAATCTAGGCGGCGAATTGCTGCGTGTAACAGGCCTGGTCGTCAAGGGCGATCGCGGCGACGACGCTGTCAAGGGGGCGAGCTTTACGATTAGGTCTGGCGAAGTCGTGGGGCTTGCAGGCGTCGACGGCAACGGCCAGCGCGAACTGTTCCACGCGCTGATCGGCTTCCGCAAGGCAGCGGCTGGCGAAGTCGAGTTGAACGACCGGTCTCTTCTAGGCATGCGACCGACCGCTCGCATTGCCGCAGGGCTCCGTCTCATCCCAGAGGACCGCCACGCTGAGGGCGTCATCGAGGGGTGGAACCTTATCGACAACGCCATGCTCGGTCTCCATCGGCTTGCTCCGGTCAGCGACGGATGGCTCATCAATCGTGCTGAAGGCCAAGCGCTTGCCGAGCGGGTTACAAGGCGGTTCAAGACCAAACACGCAGGCTTGACCAAACTGATCAGCTCGCTCAGCGGCGGAAACCAGCAGCGGTTCGTGGCTGCTCGGGCGTTCGAACTCGACCCGTCGATCGTTCTCGCATTCCAGCCGACGCGCGGGCTTGATATCGACGGAGCCGCGCAGGTTTACGCGCAGATTCGCAAGCTCTGCAGAAGCGGCGCGGGCGCGCTCGTCGTCAGCTTCGACCTCGACGAGCTGCTAGAAAACTGCGACCGCGTACTCGTCATCAACGGCGGCGAGATCTTACAGCCGAGTCCTGGCCACGAGCACGATAGACAGGCGATCGGGCGGCTGATGGTGGGCGCATGACGAAATTGCTCGGCTGGAAGCAGATCGCCCTCGTGCTCGGTGCGTTCATCTTCGTCGTGCTCGTTCTGCAACTAACCGGCGTCGCCCCCGGGGACGTCGGCGTCAAGCTCTTCATGGGCAGCCTCGGCAGTTGGCGCGCGATTTCTGGGACCCTCAAGGAAACCACGCCGTTGCTGCTGGCGGGCTTGGCGGTCTACATTGCGCTACGGGCTGGACTGTTCAACATCGGGGCCGAGGGGCAGCTGCTGGTCGGCGGCATCGCCGCTGCGTACGTCGCCCTGCTCGTGCCGAACGCGCTCGGCATCGGCCTCGCGGTCTTGGCCGGGTGTGTTGCAGGCGGCCTGTGGGCCTGGCCCGCCGGCGCAATCAAGGCGTATCGCGACGGTCACGAAGTGATCACGACGATCATGATGAACAGCGTCGCGCTGTTCTTGACGCTTTACTTGGTGCGAGAGCCTCTTAGAGACCTTGGGCAAGAAAGCGCCACGACAGAGGTTCTCGATCAAGCCACGAACATCCCTGCCGTCATCGACTCGCCTCCGTTCTTGATGAACTTAGCGTTCCCGCTCGCGCTTCTGATCGTTATTCTCGCCGCATACTGGCTCAAACGCACAGTCTCCGGATACGAGTTGCGGGCGACTGGGGCGAACAGGACTGCGGCGGCGGTCGCCGGTGTCAACGTCAAGCGCGTCACGGTGCGGGCGATGGTTGCGAGCGGGGCGCTCGCCGGACTGGCAGGCGCGTTCCAAGTGCTGGCCTATGACCACAGGTTCTTCTCAGACTTCGCCGCCGGGCGCGGATTCGACGCGCTGGGGGTCGCTCTGCTCGCAGGTCGATCGCCGGTCGGCGTAATACCGGCTGCGCTGCTGTTCGGAGCCCTCAGCAAGGGGACGGCGGCGATTCAACTCATCGGCGTTCCCAAGGGGCTGGCGGGCATCCTCCTGGGCCTGATCATCATCGTGTTCGCCGTTTTCCGGTACAGAAGGAGGCCGTCGCATGAGTGACCCTTGGATCGTTGTGCTCTTGGTCAGCACGATCACTCTCAGCGCGCCCCTCGTGCTTGCCGCGCTGGGCGGATTGTTCAGCGAACGATCTGGCGTCATCAACATTGCGCTTGAGGGCACGATGCTCACCTCTGCGTGCATCACTGCGCTCGTCGGCGTCCAGACGGGGAGCGCGGCGCTTGGTTTGGGGGCCGGAGTCGGATCGGCGGTCCTCATGAGTCTGCTGCACGCGCTGCTAACTCAGGCGTACAACATCGATCACATCGTCAGCGGCATGGGCATCAACGCGCTTGCGCTCGGCGGCACCAGCTTTCTCTCGAAGACCTTGCCGGAGCTATCGGAGAAGACCACGGCCTTCAGCGTCAACGTATACTGGTGGATAGCGATTCTTGCAGTACCGCTGATCGCCGCCTATTTGAGGAAGACGCGCGGCGGCAACCACCTCACCGCGGTCGGAAACGATCCGAATAAATCGCGCCAGATGGGTCTTGACCCGGTCAAGATTCGATACCTCGCCTTGATCGCGACGGGGGTCTTGGCGGGCCTTGGCGGAGCCCTGCTCGTCAGCAACGCCGGGAGCTTCACAGACCACATGACGGCTGGGAAAGGGTATATCGCGCTCGCCGCCCTGATCCTCGGCGGTTGGAAGCCGTGGCGGACTTTGGGAGCGTGCGTGCTCTTCGGAGCGTTCGCGGCCCTGCAAATCTTGCTTCAAGGAGAGGCGATTTTTGGCGCAAACCTACCCGCCGAGTTCTGGAACGCGCTACCCTATCTAGTAACGGTGGTCGCCCTTGCCGGATTTTTGGGAAGGAACAAGGCCCCCGCTGGTCTAGGAAAGCCTTAACGCATGTTCGCCGCCGCCTCAATCGTCCTAGCAGTCTCCTCGCCCGGCAGCCTGGCTCTCGGACGCGTTGGCCGGAGTCACGCGCTGCTGGACTCGGCGACGGTAAGCGCGGTAATGAGTCACAGCCAGCAGGGCGAGATCTACTCGTCAAAATTCGAGATTCATTACTCGAGACCGGATCGGGCGCGCGTCGTCGTTGATCAGAATCCCGGAACCGGCGTTCGACAGATCGCTGTGGATTCTAGGCACAGCACGTTCTTCCTCGCCGATCTTATGCAGTACGTCGTCGCTGATTTGCCGACAGGAGGGACGCTCGGCGCGCGTTTGAAGACGGTCGATGACACCCTTGAGGGGATCGTCTATGCAATTCTGGATCCAGACGGCGTCTCCGAGTGGTTCCAGGGAAAGTTCCAGTTCAACGATTGGACTCGATCGAACGTCCGTGGAGAGATCGTGCTCAACCACGAAGGACAGGGCGGCAGGATCTCCGTGCACGCAGATCGCAAGACCTTCCTGCTGTCGAAGATGGAGTTCAGGACGGACGGGAGCGATCTTGACTGGTCGTTCGATTTCACGACCCCGGCTGGGCGGCTGGAGTTCGTGCCGCCAGAAGGCGCGTATCGCATTCCAACGTTTGATCCGGGCGTCAGACCGCCGACATACGCGAACAAGGACGCCGAAGAGAAGACGGTGAAGCTCTTCGCCGCATATGACGAGCTGACTAAGATCGCATACGAAGTCGTCTCCGACGGCGCAATGGTTTCTGTTTGGATCAACGGCAACGACATTCGCCAGCAGGATGAAACTCTCGACTGGAGCTACGACGGGACGACGTTGCGCATCCACGTACTCCAGTCCGGCAGATACCTCAGTGCAAAGCTCAACTTCCGCGAAGTGATCGACGTGATCGGAAATATGGGAACGAGGGTAGATCCATCCGCAAAGTTGATAGTGACGAACGCAAATCCGTACAGAAAGTGGCTCGGCGACGGCCAGAAAGTACGCGTGTCCGGCTCGATCAAGATCGACGGCAACGAGTGTACGATGCTGACCGCCGAGGGGCAAGGTCGGGAGATCAATCTGATTTATAGGAACGACACGGGCATGGTGATCAGCAGCCAAACGATCGACGTGGAGTCAGACCGACCTCGTGTGCTCGGCGAGCAACGTTTTCGATATCTGCCAGCACCGAATAGCGCTTCCAAAACGACTATTCCGATCCCGGCCGGAACGAAATGGTCCGACGCGACGGTTCTGCTCTCACGGACCCGCTAAGCGGCCACGCGCCTGTTGTTGAACCACTTTAGAGCCTGTTCGACGCCGTTGTCTGGCTCGCCGAAACGGTGAGGCGGCGCTGCGATAGACGGCTCAAGGCCGTTCCCCTCGATTCGCAGCCCAGAGAGCGTCACGTAATCAGTCAAGGGGAACTGCAGCAAGTATCCGTTCACCAGCCTTTGCATCATCGATGCCAGTACGGCTCCAGCGGTGCGAGACCCGATGATTTGAGCCCCGCGATGATCTCGGAGCGCTGCGGCCATCATCTCGGACGCGCTGGCGGATGCGCCGTCGACCAGCACGACGATTTCCCCGTCGAACGGTTCGATGTTCCGTTTGAGCGGTCGCACCTTTTGTGTGCTCCACTCAGCGATGGCAAAAATATCCTTCGCCTCTTCGCCGGTGTCCTCCAGATACTTTGCTTCCATCGTCCGGTCGATGAAAGTGCCGAGCGGCTCTTCGCGATGAAGGAAGAAGCTCGCTAGGTGCAAGAGGTTTGCGACGCGCCCACCACCGTTGCCACGCAGGTCGAGGATAATCATTTCCGCGTCGTTGGCCTCCGCGATGAACCCTTGCAGACGCTTACGATCATAGCTCACATCGAAAGACGGAACGATCAGATGGGCGACGTTATCTTCCACCCACTTCAGCTCTTCCGGGATGATCAGCGAGAACTTCTTTCGCACGAGGGTCTTCTCCAATATCTCGCCGTCCCTGTTGATCTTCACCGTAACTGGCTCGCCTTCCTCTCCAGCCAAGTCTAGCGGCCCCCGGATTGGTTTTCCGTCCGCTTCGAACAGCAGGTCGCCAACACGGACGCCCTCCTTCGCCGCTGCGCCGTCTTCGAACACGCGCACGACGCGAATTCCGTTCTCCTCCTGCTGAATCCGCACGCCGATTCCGACCATCTCCTGCTGGAATCGCCGCTGCGCCGACTGTGGAGAGAACAGGACGATGTGGCTGAACCCGAAGTTCTGCAACGCCCGATTCACCTCCGTGACAAATTCGCCGCGCGTAGTCGCTTCGTCTATCTGCTCGCGGTACTCCTCGATCATCGTGGGCCATTCGCCGAAGTCCACTCCTGGCACGTACGCCATTCGCGTGATCACTCTCTCCATCGCCGTGAGCACACGCTCCTTTTCGCGTTCAGAAACCTTGTCCTGCTGGGCTTCGCCTTCGGACTGCGCGAACGCCAGGGTTGCGATCAACGAAGCGACCACCGTCGCCAGCGTCATGCGAAAGAGTGTGCTGAACCTCATATATGTGTCCTTTCCGTGCGCCGTGCCCTTACTACAAAGTACGTCGCTACTAACTATAATGGTGCCACGAACCGCCGGGGTTCAGGTTTCAAGCTAGTTTTTTCCGTTAATGGACTATTGGCTACGAGTCATGCGCTCACAATTTGTCGGGCGATCTCGAAGTAGATCACGAGGCCCGTCGCATCCACGAAGGTCGTGATGACCGGAGCGCTCATGACAGCCGGATCGATCCCGAGCCGCTTCGCGCCTATCGGCAGCAAGGAGCCGACGACGGCCGCCCAGAACACGATCGCTGGGAGCGCTAGGGCGATAACCAGCGAGAGGTCGAGCGACGTGTGCCAGCCGAAACGCGCCCTCAGGTAGCCGATTGCCCCGAGCGTGCCACCGATCAGGATGGCAGTGAGAGCCTCCTTGCGCAGGATCGTGAACCAGTCCTTGAACTGTACGTCGCCGAGCGCCAGAGAGCGCGTGAGGGTCGTTGTGACCTGCGCACCGGCGTTTCCGCCAGCCCCAAGAAGGAGCGGGATGAAAAACGTCAACGGCACCAAGCCCATTCTCTCGTCGTGACCGTAATGCCGCATGACGGCTCCGGTGAACGTCTCCGCGACGAACAGTGCGCCGAGCCAAGGCAGCCTGCGTTTGGCGAGCTGCCAAACGTTGAGCGACATGTACGAATCTGCAGGTCCGCCGACGGCGCCCAAGCGCAGGTGGTCCTCGGTGTCCGCTTCCTCGATCACCTCCTGGGCGTCGTCTCCCGTGAATAGGCCGACCATGCGGCCGTCTTCTTCGAGTACCGGCAGCGAGTAGTACCCGTACCGCGCCATCCGCCTCGCCGCGTCCTCTGCGCTCTCGAGCACCGACACGCTCACGACGTCGCGATTCATGAGCTCCGCTACAGGGATGTCCTGTGCGGCCCGCAGACCCTTGCGCAGGCTGAAAATGCCCTCGAGCCTGCTGTCGTCGTCCAGCACGTAAATGTCGTTGACGGTTTCGTATTTCTCCTCCGGCGCCTGCCTCAAGTCCTCAAGGACCTCCGCCATCGTGTTGTCCACACGGACGCGAAAAAAGTGCTCGGTCATCTCGCGAGCGACGCTGGCGTCCGGGTAAGCAAGCAGTCGCTCTATCTCCCCCGCGTCTTCAGCCGGGATCATTCCCAGCAGTTGCTCGAAGCGATCTTCGCCGATCTCTTCAAGCAGGTCAGCTGCGTCATCCATCGGCAGAACATCGAGAATGCGCGCCAGGGTGTCGTCCGAGATCGCTGGCAGAAGTACGCGCATGCTTTCGTCCGATGCGTCGACGAGCACCTGCCCTGCAAGGTCGTCGCTCATCAGGCCGAGCAGTTGCCCGCCCTGCTCCGGGCTGATCCGTTCGACGGCGTCCGCGATGTCTTCAGATCGCATTCCCGCCAGCTCCGTGCGCAACTGGGAATCGTTCTCTTCGTCAAGCAGATCTAAAATCCGCTCAAATGGACTGGCTGTCTTTTTCATGTTCGACCGACCTCGATAGGTCACATTGGCACATCCGCCGAAGGCGTTTGATTCCGCCTCTTCGAGAATCCGCCGGTAGAATCTCGGGGATGCTTGAGCGATTTCAGAAAGCCCTTTCTGACAGCGGTCTCGTTCCAGAGGGAGCGAGGGTCGTCGTGGGGTACAGCGGTGGTGCAGATTCAACCTGTCTGCTACATCTGATGACGCTTGCTGGAATCGACTGCATCGCAGCGCATCTCAACCACGGGATGCGTGAGGCCGCGCAGGACGAAGCGGCGCGATGCAGGGGTTTCGCCGACGATCTCGGCGTCAGCTTTGCCGGTGGCGACGCAGACGTGCCCGCGCTCGCGAAGGACTTGAAGATCGGGCTCGAAGAGGCAGGACGGATCGCAAGGTACCGGTTTTTCGACGAAGTTCTCGCCAGAACCGGCGCAGACTTGATCGCGACGGCCCATACGGCTGACGACTTGGTCGAAACCGTCATCCTCAACCTCGTCCGCGGTACCGGGCTGGCCGGCCTGTCGGGGATTCCGCGCCAAAGGGAGAACATCGTGCGACCGCTCATCGAGTTTTCACGAAGCGAAGCGCGCGAGCATTGCGAGAAGCACAAGTTCTGGTTTCACGATGACCCGGCCAACGTTGACCCCGCCAACAGCAGAACGGTCGTGCGCCACCAGGTGATTCCGCTGCTTGAAGGGGTTAACCCCGCGACAAAGAGGCACATCGTCGAACTCGCCAAACAGGCGGGCGAAGAGGATCGCCTGCTCAACGGATTGGCCGTCGCCGCGCTTGAACAGAGCGAACATCTGCTGAACGGCGACTTGCGATTCCTCACGGTCGACGCCGAAGTGGCGTTCGATACGCAGAAGCTCATGACTGTTCCTCGTGCGCTGCTCACGCGCGCGCTGCGCCTCGCGGCGGGCAGTCTGGGCGCAGAGTACGATCGGCAACAGACGAACGCGATCGTCGACGGCGTATTCAACGGAACTAGCGGAGCCGTCACCGCCAAAGGGGGCGAGGTCGTAGCCGAGTGGGACGATTCGCTGGTGCACATCCGGCAGCTGCCCCTTGGGGCGTCGTTCAACCTCCCCTTGGCCGAGTCGGGCGAGGCGACTAGTGATCGTTTCGGCTGGCGGGTGGTTTCTGAGCCTGGAGACTGCCAGGACTTCTTGCGTCCGAGGGCGAGCCTCGACGCAGTCATCGATGCCAGCAGTGTAAATGGAGGCCTGTCCGCCCGATCATATGAAGAGGGCGACCGCATCGAGCCGCTGGGTTTGGGCGGCAGCAAGAGAGTGAGCGAGGTTTTTGGTGAGATGCATCTCACCCTCGCGGCTCGAGAGCGGCTGCCGATCGTCTGCGATTCGGACGGCCCAATTTGGGTGCCGGGCGGATGTTTGGCCGAGCGCTGTAAGGTTCGACCGGAATCTGACCAGTGCATCAGCCTCAGACTCGAATCGGCGAGAGGCTGAAACGGTCATAATAACGGAACGGCAACCCCTAATGCAACGTAGGCAAGACAGTAGGTTCGCCAGAACTGTAAGGAAACGCATTTGAACAAAGGTGCTCGGACTCTTTTCATAGCAGTATTGATCATGATCGGCGTATTCGTCGTGATCAGCCTATCAGGACGTGGAGGATCGCTGAATCTTACCGGTGCAAGACCGCAGGAACTTGCGCTGTCCGAGTTTACGACAGAGGTCGAGAACAAGAACGTCAAGACCGCAGACTGGCAGGTCAAGAAGATCAGCGGCGAGCTGCAGAACGGCAAGAAGTACGTCGTTCAGGCAGTACAATCCGACACCCAGATTGGCCGCGATCTGTTCCAGAAGCTCAGCGCCAACGGCGTCAAAGTCAATATCAAGGATCCGCCGTTCATCCACTCAATATCGCAGTTCCTGGTGTTCCTCATTCCTATGATCCTGATCATCGGGTTCTTCTACTTTTTCCTGATCCGCCCGGCGCAGCAGGGTGGCAACCAAGCCATGAGCTTTGGCAGGAGCAAGGCTAGAAGGGTCGGCGAACAGCATCCGAAGGTGACGTTCGACGACGTAGCTGGCATCGACGAGGCGACCTCGGAGCTGGCTGAGATCGTAGACTTTCTGAAGAACACGAAGAAGTACGTTGCGCTCGGCGCGAAAATCCCGAAAGGCATCCTTCTCACGGGCCCTCCCGGAGTTGGGAAAACCCATCTTGCCCGGGCGATCGCCGGCGAGGCTGGCGTGCCGTTCTTCCATATCAGCGGATCGGACTTCGTCGAGATGTTCGTCGGTGTGGGCGCGGCAAGGGTTCGCGATCTGTTCGAGACGGCCAAGGCGCATCGCCCTTGTCTGATCTTCGTCGATGAGATCGACGCGGTTGGACGACAGCGCGGCGCGGGAATGGGCGGCGGCCACGACGAGCGGGAGCAGACGCTCAACCAACTGCTAGTCGAGATGGACGGATTTGACGCGAACGCCGGCGTCATCATGCTGGCGGCCACCAACAGGCCCGACGTGCTCGACCCAGCTCTTCTCAGGCCGGGTAGGTTCGACCGGACGGTCGTCGTCGACCCGCCTGACGTCGTGGGCCGCGAAGCGATTTTGAAGATACACGCCGCTGGCAAACCGCTGGCGGACGACGTGAACCTCGCCACGATGGCGAAGCGAACTCCTGGCTTCACAGGTGCGGACCTTGCTAACGCTCTCAACGAAGCTGCGCTGCTCGCTGCGCGCCGAAATCACGAGGTCATCCATATGGCCGACATAGAAGAGGCGCTCGACAGAGTCATGGCGGGCCCTGAGAGAAAGAGTCGGCTGATCGACGACGAAGAGCGAAAGGTGATCGCGTATCACGAGGCCGGACACGCGATCGTCGGAGAGCTGCTGGAGGAGTGCGACCCCGTGCACAAAGTGACGATTCTTCCTCGCGGAATGTCTTTGGGCTCGACCTGGCAAATTCCAGAAGCCGACAGTTACCTCGTTGGCAAACAGGAGCTGACCGACGACATCACGGCGCTTCTCGGAGGTCGCGTCGCTGAAGAGCTGATCTTTGACGACATCACCACGGGCGCTGCCAACGATCTGCAGCGAGTGTCGGCGATTTCGCGAGCCATGGTCACGGAGTACGGGATGAGCGACCGCGTCGGCCTGCTGGCGGTTGGCCACGGTAGCCGAAACCCGTTCCTCGGTCGGACTTACTCCGAGGGCCGCGAATACTCGGAGCAGGTCGCGCGCATCGTTGACGAAGAGGTTAGAAGGATCGTTGACGAATGCCACACGCGGGCGACAGAGCTTTTGGACGGCAAACTTGACACCTTGCACGCCGTGGCCGAGGCGCTTCTAGAGCGTGAAACGCTGGATCGCGAAGAGTTCCTCGCGGTGCTGAACGGCGAACCGCTTCCGCCGCTCCCGGTTGCCGAGGAATCGACCAATTCCAAGGACGAATCGGAGTCAGAACCCGAGCAACAGGCTGAAGTGGGCTCCCAGACCGTCAAGCCAAACCAGCTAGAACCTGGTACGGCGTAGACTTGGTCGCTGGTTTTTGGTGCTTTTTCCGGTATCATGATCTTCTCGGCATCGGCGACATTTATGGACGCAAAGGAACTCTACGAGAAGGGCTTCCAGCTTCGCTGTGAGGGAGCGTACGGCGAGGCCAAGAACGTTTTTGGCCAAGTGCTGGAATCGGATCAGGATCACGCCGACACTCTGTGGCAACTCGGCCTGATCAAAGGGTTCGAGGGCGATTTCGACGGTTCGATCGAAGCGCTGAAAGCAGTGGTCGAGGCGAACCCGAATCACGTTGGCGCGCGATTCGATTATGCGATGTCGCTCATGATGATTGGACAGGAGGCGCAGGCCTGCGAGCAGTTTCGCGAAGTCCTCCGCCAAGATCCTGACCACGAGAAGGCGAAGCAACAGACCGTGTTCTGCCCGTAGGAGACGGTCGCTGGCATGGAGTTTTTCCGAAAGCGCTGGCCCTGTGTACTTCTAGTCTTACTTCCGGTTCTTCCTCTTTGGCGATCGATCCTGCTTGGCGAAGCGATCGGACCGTTCGACAACATTCGCGCGATGATGGCGGGCATGCCGACGCCGGAGGCTTGGGACGTTCTACAAGCCGACGCCGCTCTACAGTTCTATGTGTGGCGCGATCTCGTGTTCGAAGCGTGGCGCAACCTTGAGCCGCCGTTCTGGAACCAGTATCAACTGATGGGCACGCCGCTGCTCGCCAACAGCCAGTCCGGCGGCTTCTACCCTCTGCACATCTTGATCGGCCTGCTGCACATCCCCACCGCTTTCGGCATCACGCTGCTGGCGTGGTTTCATCTGGCGTTCGCTGGGCTCGGATCCCGCAAGCTCAGCCTCGCGCTCGGCGCGAGCGAGACGGGCGCGGTCGCCGGCGGATGCCTGCTCGTACTCTCGCCATTCCTCCTGTCCTGGGTCGGACTGGCGAGCGTCCTGACGACCGTCGCCTGGCTGCCTTGGGCGCTGTACTTTGCGATCGCGCTGATGCGAGCGAAAAACCGGGCTAGGGACTGTGCCTGCCTGGCGGGCTGCGTAGCTATGATGATCCTGGGAGGGCACCTCCAATTTGCCGCGTACGGCGTGATCGGCGTTGCGTGCGTTATCGGTTGGAGCGCGGTGTCGCTCCGGCGCGACCGGAAGACCGTACGCTCGGCAGGTGTAGCAGTTCTCGCTATCGCGCTCGGAGGCATGCTCGCTGCGCCGCAGCTTCTGCCGGTCCTCGAATACGGCAAGTTCAGCCACCGCAAGGGCGTTGCCACGCGAGACGGGTATCAAGGCTACGTCAGCACCTCGATCAAGCCGTTTGAACTGGTCGGGTCGGTCACGCCCATGCTGCTCGGCGAGCCAGGGCAGGCGCTGGACGGCGTAGATTCAGTCGCCCCGATCGGCACCTACTGGCCAGCCTACGTGAAGCGAGGCGCGAACTACGCCGAGACCTCTTCGATCTACTTCGGACCGGTGCTTCTGTTGCTCGTGCTCGGTGCCGTAGCGCGATTCAAGGGCCGATTGCCGGGCGGGATCGCGCTCGTCGGCTTCGTCGGCGCTCTTCTCGCGTTTGGCACGCCGTTGAACCGGCTTCTCTACTTCTACTTCCCCGGATGGTCCGCAACGGGAAGCCCAGGCCGCGCAGGCGTTCTGCTGATCGTCGCGATGTGCGCGCTCGCCGCGCTCGGATGGCCAGACGAAGCCGCCAACCGCAAAGTGGATTATCGCCGGGCGGGCATCGTCGCACTGCTCGCGGTGCTGGCAGTAGTCGTCTCGGCAGTCGGGCTGTCGTCATTGCCAGCGTGGGCGCCGGAGTACGAGGGCTTGGCCGCACTCGCTCAGTCGCAGGCGTTGCTCGCCGCCGCGCCGAAGATCGTGATCGCGCTGGGTCTGATGTTCGCCATTGCTGCGTTGGGCGCTTCCAACCGATACCGGTACGTTGCGCTAGGATGCCTCGTTTTGTCGCAGTTGGTGATCGGCGGGTGGCGGCTCATCCCGACGAGCCCAAACCCTTGGGAGGCGGGCGAGCCCGATCCGAACACGCGAATCGCGTTCATCAATCAAAACTGGGGTCTCAACACCGGGTGGCCCGTGACGATGCCGCCGAACGTCGCGGCCGGTCTTCGCCTCTACGACATGGGTGGCTACGATTCGCTCCTGCACCGCGACACGGTTGCCCATCTCAGGGAAATCAACGGACAAGATCCGGCGCCACAAGCGAACGGGAACATCATGTTCATCAAGCCCGACTACGACAGAGGCTTGCTAGCGCTCAGCGGCGTGACGGAGATTTGGAGCTTGAGCAGTTTCCAGTTCAACTCAGGTGCGACGGTCGAGAAAGAGCTGCTTGACGGGCCTGGGCGCGCGAACGTCGGCGAGAGGGCGGCGTCGATCGACATCGATACGGCTAGCGGCCAGGTCGTAGGTGCGCTAGGCCCTGGCACGCTTATCGTCCGCGACCGGTATATGCCAGGTTGGAGCGCCAAGGTAGACGGCGAATCGGTCGACCTACCTCCGGGGCTGTGGCGTGAGGTCGAGATCGGCCCAGGCGAGCACACAGTCGTGTTCTCGTACGTGCCGCCGGGGCTCAAGCGCGGATTGGCCCTGGCCGGATTCGCACTCCTGGCGCTCCTCTTTATGGTGATTTGGAGGGCCCGATGCCCGCAAGACCAGTCACGACCGCCTCAATAAATGGCGGGAATTCCCGGACTTTAGACGCATATCGCTGATAATTTTCGTACAATGGATCGAGAGGGAATCCGCGTCTATGCCTGATCGTGCCAGTCAATCACCGCTAGTTGAGCCCGAGTCCACACAACAAGAGGCTTCCAGCCAGCGGTGGACGGTCATCATGTTCAACAACGATACGAACACGTTTGAAGAGGTCATAGAAATCTTGATCCGATCGACGGACTGCGACGCTCAGGAAGCGTTTATGGAGACTTGGGAAGCAGATGCATTCGGCAGCGCGCACGTACACTTTGCAGAGAAGCAGCGATGTGTGTCTGTAGCCGAAATGATCGAGTCTATCGGCGTGGCGACAGAGGTGAAGAAGGAGTGGGAAGATTGACCTCGATCGATGAAAGAACGAGGATTCTTGCGGCGGGCAGCTCTGGCTCTACGATTGAGCTGCCCGATCTTCACACTGCCGACGAGACAAAGCTCGGCGAAGGATGGGTGGTCACTGTCTACGACAACGAAGTCAACACTTACGAAGAGGTAATGCTCGTGCTGATGCTATCGACGGGATGCGACGGCGAGGAAGCGTATATCGAGGCGTGGGAGATCGATCACTACGGCAAGTGCGTCGTCCACCGCGCGTCAGAAGACGAGTGCAAGAAGACCGCTGAAGTCATCGCTAAGATCGGTATACGCGTCGAGGCGACGCCAAGCGACTGAAGCCGCTACTCAAGGGCCAAGAGCAAGGCGTGGGACACGCGCCTGATGAAATGCACCTCGATCTGATCCTGGATCTCCTGCGGAACGTCTTCCTGATACTCCTTCCTGTTCTGGGCCGGCAGCAACAGCGTCTTGACGCCTGCGCGGTGCGCTGCCAGAACTTTCTCCTTGATCCCGCCGACCGGCAGAACTTGCCCGGTCAGCGTGATTTCGCCGGTCATCGCGAGGCGCGGTCGCACCTTTCGACCGGTCAGCAACGACACGAGCGCCGTCAGCATCGTGATTCCCGCGCTAGGCCCATCTTTCGGCACCGCCCCAGCCGGAACGTGGATATGAATGTCGGATTTGTTAAAGAATTCTGGGTCAATCTTTAACTTTTTGGCGTTAGATCGGACGTAGCTCAGTGCGGCTTCCACCGACTCTTTCATCACGTCTCCGACCTGGCCGGTGATTGTCAGACCCTTTTTTCCAGTCATTGACGTCGACTCGACAAAGAGCACCTCGCCCCCTACCGGCGTCCAGGCGAGGCCTAGCGCAACTCCGGCGATGAGCGATCTTTCAGCTAGCTCGTCCATCGAATACCGCGGCGCCCCGAGGGTGGACTCAACGAACTTCTTGGTGATTGCGAGCTTCCGCTTTCGCCCCTCCGCGAACATCAGAGTCGCTCGCCTGACGACCGCGCCAAGCTCGCGGTTGAGGTTGCGAACTCCGGCTTCTCTCGTGTACCGCTGGATGATGTGCAGAATCGCGCCCTCTTCCACGCTCACCTGCTTTTCAGTAAGTCCGTGATCCTCGATCTGTCGCGGAACGAGATGCCTCGCGGCGATCTCGCTCTTCTCGTGCTCGGTGTAGCCGGTAATCTCGATGATCTCCATCCGATCTCGCAGAGCCGGCGGAATCGTGTCCAACCTGTTGGCGGTCGTGATGAAGAAGACGCGAGAGAGGTCGAACGGGGCATCGACGTAGTGGTCGCGGAACGAACTGTTCTGCTCCGGGTCGAGCACTTCGAGCATCGCCGAAGCCGGGTCTCCCCGAAAGTCGTTTCCGAGCTTGTCGATCTCGTCGAAGACGAAGACTGGGTTGTTGCACTCCGCTCTGCGAATGCTCTGGATCACCTGGCCGGGCATCGCACCGATGTACGTGCGCCGATGACCTCGGATTTCTGCTTCATCGCGCATTCCGCCGAGCGAGAGTCTCACGAATTTCCTGTCCATCGCCCTGGCGATCGACCGACCCAGCGAGGTTTTGCCGACTCCGGGCGGCCCGTAGAAGCACAGAATCGGCTGCTTGACCAGGCCGTCCTTCTTCACCTTGCGCACGGCCAAAAACTCCACGATCCGCCGCTTGATCTTGTCCAGTCCGTAGTGATCCTCGTCGAGCACCTTTCGCACGTGCTCGAGGTCGAGGTTGTCCGTCGTCGATACGTTCCACGGCAGCGCCGCCATCGTCTCGACGTAGGTTCGCGCCACTGAATACTCGGGGGACCCGGCGTTGATGCGCTTCAGTCGATCGAACTCCCGGTTCACCTCCTTCAGCGCGGCCTCCGACATGCCTGCGGCGTCGATGAGCTGTCGCAGCTCCTCCAGGTCGTCCGCGCCACCGAAGTCCTCGCCAAGCTCCTTCTGGATCGCTTTGAGCTGCTCTCGCAGGTAGTAGTCGCGCTGGGCCTTGCTCAGCTCGGTGCTGACCTCGCTCTGCACCTTGCTCGTCAGCTCAAGCACTCGGACCTCCTTGCCCAACAGCTCGAGAAGGCGCCTCATGCGGACTCGCAAGTCCGCCGTGTCGAGCAACTCTTGCTTTTCGGCGACCTGGAGGGGCACGTGCGCGGCGACCAGGTCGCACAGGATGCCCGGCTCCTGGACCGCCGTAGTCAGCGAGCGCAGTTCGTCCGGCAACATCGGCGAGAGCCGCACCGCTTGCTCGAACAGCGCGGACACCGATCGCCGCAGAGCCTCGACCTCCTCCGCGATCTCTGGCGTGACTACCTCCTCTTCGAGCGGCTCGACCCGACACACCATGAACGGCTTCACCTGGATCGGCTCGACGATCTTGAAGCGAGCCATGCCCTGAACGATCAGGCGAACGTTGTTGCCAGCCTTCATCAATGTGCGGATGATGACTGCGCAGCCGACGCCGTAGATGTCGTCAAAGCCGGGCTCGTCCGTCGCCGGGTCCCGCTGGACGACGACGCCGATGATTCGATCTTGTCCCTGCACGCTCTCATCGATCAGCTGCACCGATGACGCCCTTGCAACGCTCAACGGCGCGATCAGCATCGGGTAGATCACCGAGTCGCGCAACGGTAGAATGTTGAGCGTTTCAGGCAGGTCAACGACGTCCTCCTCATCAGGTCCGACTTCGAGAGTCGGCCCTTTCAGCTCGACTTCGACAGCTTCTTCAACAGGTGACTTGGCGTCTGACATTAGAACTTCTTGATCGTAATCGTTTTCTTTATGACCACGGTCGGCGAGGCTTCAGCGCATTTCGGGATGACGACGAACATGATTCCATTGTCGAACCGCGCTCTGACGCCTTCGAGATCGAGCGACACATCCGGCAGCGCTATTTCGCGCCAGAACTCGCCGTACTCGATCTCTAGTTGCAACGGGACCTGTCTGTCGTGTGGGAAGAGCGACTCATCGTGCCGGACGCCTTTGACGGTCAGGGTCTGCCGCTGGGAACTGAAGTGCAGGGTGACTTTCTCAGGCTGGACTCCTGCAAGCTCCGCCTTCAGCACGACGTTTTCTTCCGTCTCGAGGATGTCGATGCGAGGGCTCCAGCCCTTAGAGCGGGCGAGTTTAGGGGCCGCGCCTGAGATTTCTCCCGTCAGGCGCTCCATTTCCTTCGCAATCTGTTCGAGCCACTCTTCAGGATCGCGCTGATCCATTCACTCATTCTACTATTTGTACGGAGGGGCGGGCAGGCGAGAGACTTGGTGGGCGGTACAGGATTTGAACCTGTGACCTCTTCGGTGTGAACGAAGCGCTCTACCCCTGAGCCAACCGCCCAACGGTGAGCACGATCATACCCGCTTCAAATCACGCTCGATCTCGCCGAAAACCAGCGAGTCAGGCGTCGATCTGTGGAATGAGAACGTTAGCGGAGCGATCATGCCTGATTACGTTCGGATTGGACAGATGCTAATCGACAAGGGCCTGCTGACCCAAGAGCAGATGGACACCGCGCTCGAAGGGCGCGGCGGCGCCTACCAGCGGTTCGGCGAGTCCCTGATAGAACAGGGCTACGTCGCCGAACAGGATATCATCGACTGCCTGGCCGATCAGTACGGGCTGGCGCTTGTAGACCTCGAACAGGTCGATTGCCAGCCAAGCGCGCTGCGGATCTTCTCGGAGTCGTTTGCCGCCTCTAGGTCGATCCTTCCGGTGCGAATCGAGGGGCAACTTTTGCACTGCGTAGTCTCCGATCCGATGGACTACACGCTGGCCGAAGCGATGGAAGCCACCCACGGCCTTGAGCTTGTGATCAGCCTCGCGTGCCCGACGCTGTTGCAGGACGCCATCGAGCGGGAATACGCAAGGCTGACGGCGTAACTACTGCTTCTTCCACCAGAGTGTGGTCATGTTCGCGTGACGCTCTACCTCTTGCTCCAGCGCAGTCATCTCGGTGCGCGTCATCTCTTTGAACGCCAGCGCAAGCTTCAGATTCTCAGCGGCTTCAGGGATCTTGCGCAACCCGATCGTCAGCGTCGAGATCGGCAGCGACAGCGAGTAGCGGATGAACTCTGCCGGCTCGAACTCTCCTTTCGTCGCTCTTTCGATGCCTTTCACCGACTTCATTCCGACTACTGCAAGACCCTTTTGCCTAGCAGTCGGTATCACTTCCTCCGCAAAGTCGTTGACGTGGCGATCAAGCGCGCTCGTCGGCACGAGAATGGACTCGAACGGGTACTCCTTGATCGCCCTCAGAATGACCTCGGGGCGCGTGTGGCCGGTGATGCCGATGTGGCGCACAAGCCCCTCTGATTTCGCCCGCTCAATGCCCTCGATGGCTCCTCCCTTGCGCAGCACGGCATTGAGCGAACCGTTGTCGTTTACCGCATGAACCTGGAGTAGATCGATCGTCTCTGTGCCAAGCCTCTTGAGGCTCTCGTTGATCTCCTTGTACGCCCCGTCGGCGGTGCGCTCCAAGGTCTTCGTGGAGATCCACACCTGATCTCTTCTTCCCGCTACCGCCTGTCCGATCAGGGTCTCACTCCGCGTGCTCTGATAGCTCGGCGCCGTGTCGATGTAGTTGACCCCGGCGTCCATCAGCTCGCGCAAGGTCCGCACAGACCGTTCGCCGGCGGGCATCTCGGCGGTACCGACGGCGTAGATCGAAGCGTCCCAGCCCATCTTGCCCAGCGGGCGCGTCGGCATCTTTGGGGCGGACTTCAGGAAGTCGCCCAGCAGTCCGGTGAGGCTGGCCGCACCGACCGCGCTTGATCCCTTCAAGAAATCTCGGCGAGATATGCCCACGACCTAAGTCTAGCCCGGAAATCAATTTGTTGTGCTTGGGACGTGAGGTTTGCTACCGCGATTCGCTGTATCTGGGGACGCTCTGCGCAGCGGGCAAAGGGGTCACCCAACCGGGACTGAGCAACGTAGCGCTACACTCGCTCAGCGTGGCAGCGCGGTAAGTCAGCGTGAGTTCGCCGAGCGACTCCGTCGCCAGCAGCGTCAGCAGATTGTCCATGGGCTGGGCGGTTACGGGGCGACCGATGAGAAACCGAACGTTATGCTGCTGCAACGAACTGGGCAGCCACCGGATCGAAATCCTGCCGTCCTCCTGCACCGCCCTGATCGGCACATCTGAAATCACCCTGACTTCGCTCGCAAGCGATCGCACGAACGCGTTTGGGCCCATCAGATAGAGGCCTGATCGGAAAGAGTACATCGGCTCGACCAGGTCGAACGGTAGGGCGGGGTAGCCACGACGCTGCCGGTACAGCCGCAGACCCCGCTGCGAACACAGACCCGCCTGCAGCATCGCTCCCATGAGCCTTCGCTCCGGCTCTTGGCAGAGCGCGCCGGCGATCGCGAGCAGCGCCGCAGCCCGGCGAGATACGACCTGGTCGGACATCCAAGGCATCCAAGTAGACCAGTCGATCCGTGAACTCGCGCTCCTGAGCCACTCGTTCTCACCCGACGGCTCGCCTCTTGCGTGCAATTGAGATTGCCAGAGCAGCACGCGCGCTGCAAAGTCGTCGAAGCCGGTGCCGTCTGCGGCGAACGGGTGCCGTTGCCCGGTGTTCGCCTCTCGTGTGTACACGGCGGCGTCTCGGTACCTGTTCAGCCGCTCGTCGATGTCTTTCGCAAGTCCGGCGCGGCTCGACGCAACCAGATTTGAAAGCGCCAGCTCGACGAGCGCAGAGATGTCGTCGCCCTCGATCACCAGCGGATCTTTCGCAGCGATGGTCAGCGCGCGACCGGTCGGGACTCTGCGCATTGGAAACGTGATGGCTAGCTTCGGTTCTGTCGTGTAGGCGATCACGCCGTCCCAAAGTTCGGCGGAGGTCTCCCGAATCCCAGAGAGAATCTGGATCGGATACCCTCCGGCTCGGCTCAGAAGGGCCGCAGCCGGGACAACCGCGCCCGGGCGATCGAAAGTCCAAACGGCCGTCACGCCGTCTTCGTCGGAGCGAATCCGGAAGTCCAAGAGACTTGGGTTCTTCTGCGTCCAAAACGACTCGTCTCGCTCTATGGCTTTGACGGCCTGGCCCAGCTGCGCCGCGGTCAGTAGCTCGGTTTCGCGCGCACCAAGCGGGAGGCAGACACGTATCCATCCCTCGAAGTGCTCGGTGCTTTCAATAGTCCACTGACCGGACTGCCCCGTGATCCTTACGCCAACGGGGAACTCATCGAACACGAATAGAACCGGTGGCTGCCGGGTTCGGAAAGAGAGCATGAACCACTTCGATGCCGGAATCGGCACGTCGGCGCCGGCGCTGCCCTCCGGCCACGTCAGGTACGGCGACTGAGGCGACGAAACGGTGAATCGAAATCCCAGCGGAAAGTACAGCTCAAATCCAGGCCGGCGCAGATCGACGCGAATTTTCTGTGGGCTGCCTTCCCGGCGCTCACCAACGTAAGTAGCCCTGCGTTCACTGACTTCGACCGGGGTGCCCGACCAAGGGCTCGCAAAGCGAATGAGGCCAGATGACGGATTCTGCGCTCTGAACCCCTCCTGAAACAGCCGGAAGCCAGGCACCTGCGGGATCGACGAGTATCCGAACCGTCCGAACGACTGAGCAACGGCGAGCGCTGCGAAACAGACGGCGGCGGCGCTAATTGAAGCGCGCGCCCAGGATTTCAATCCCAATTCTCTTCGTCCGATTTGAATAGCTCAGTCCGACTTCACGAAGACCGATTCGGTACGCCAACACGATAGTCTGGTCAAAATAAGAGTCGCCTGCGTACTGGTCTAAGAAGTAGTTGTAATAGGTGCGCCATTGCGAGCTGAACGCTACGTCCAGGCTCACGCTCGCGCTCAATCTGTCGACGTCCAAGCTTCGCGAGGCAAAGGTTCTCATCGTCCACGCACCTCTGCTGTAGTACGCATCGGCCGTCAATCGGTGTCGGCCAAGGGCCTGCTCGGTAAAGCCGTCGGCCACGTAATCGTACGTAGTCTGCAAGAACAGTCCGTTTCCGAAGTTCGACACCATCGATACAGTCGCCAAATGACTCATGTTCGACGTGACCTGAGACCCCTCAAAGCGGCTGAACGTGTACGACGCGCTCACAGAGTTGCGGCGGTTGATCGTCCACGGCTTGCTGATGAAGCGGGCCCGAAGCCCAACGCGGCTCTGCCCCCCGTTAAAAAACTCCGATCGGATGTTGCTCTCGCTGGCCGTCAAGCCAAGATAAACCCTTACAGGCAAGCTACCGAGTTTGATCGGATCCTTCTCCAGCACAAACAGATACTGGTCGTTTTGATACTGGGCACCACGCAGGCTCTGGGCGCGCGAGGCACTGACCGTCGCGTGAAATCCTTCAAAATCGTGATTGATGTTCGCCGTGGCGAATACGCTGCGATGTGCCGGAAAGTTGAGCTGCGCCGAGATCGAAGTTCCTGCGTCAGTCCGCCAGTACTGCCGGATGGCAGCGCCCCAATCGTCTCGCAGCAAACCGCTCACAACTAGTCCGCCGTCCATCGAGTGGCCTTGGTTCCACTTGTACTCGTAATCCAGATACGTGCCGCCGGACACCCCGACTCCCGTGCTGTAGCGGTTGCCGTACCGGAATCTGAGCAGACTGGTGCGCCCTGGGGCCAGATCGAGATAGTACGGATAATCTATGGCCAGCCTGTTGTTTGAGATGGTCAGAATAGAATCTGTGATGATGGGCGACTGCGGATGCGTGCTCGCTTTGTAGAGCGGCAATCTCATGATCGTCTCGCCACCAACGATCACCTCGGCTCGGTAAAAGTGAACCTCCTTCGTCGGATACGCAATGGCCTTCTTGCTGCGGATGATCGTGATCGACTGCGAGATGTCCTTAAACCCCAACAGAGCTGAGCTTATTGCTCCGACGTGCGGTGAAATTTCTTCGCCATCGATGTCGACGAGGCCCAGGCGATCGCGAACGACAGACCGGACATTGACCAGCAACCACGCGCGATCTATCTGGTACGATTCTGCCTCGTACACGGTGGTACCCAACCCTCTGCGCTGGTTCAGCCGGATGTACAGCTCCTCGTACTCCCTGACAGTGTCGCCGATTTTCAGCGTCGCCCGTCTCGCCCTTACCTCATAGTTCGGCACCTGGATTTGCACGTCGTCTGCATCGATCGTTATATCTCGGTACCGAATGTGGACGCCCTTGTCTGTTGCGCTTGCCTCCAGAATCCTGTCGTCGTAGCTGTACGTCATCGTGTTCGAACTGACGACCTCGATGTAGTCCTTCCTGCTCGACAGCAGCGATGGATCCGAGACGAATTGGATTCTCAGTAGCGCGTTCGCGCCGTATTGCAAGACGGCTGCTCGCACCTTCGCCGTGCCGGGGATGCTGCTTGCGACCAGGGTTGCCTGGGCGAGTCCGTTTTGAGTGGCGACAAGGCCGGTTCGGAACGTGCCGAGAGTCGTCTCAAAGACGACTCTCGTTCCGTCCGGCACCGGGCGACCGGAGCCGTCCCGAACTTCTGCTGTTACGGTGATCGTAGTTCGACCATCCGAGACGGTGATGGTGGGGAACGCCGTGAGTTTGATCGTACCGTTGGCCGCTAGAGCCAGCAACGGCACGACAGCTAGCACGGAAACCGCGATTAACCTAAGTAACAGTCTGTTCGCCATCTGCATCCGCACCGCCCGCACACGCAATGTGCTGACGTCCGGTCGGGCTGTGGGACTCCCACAACCCGACCGCATTCGCCAACGGTTAGCGGATCACGTTAACCGGAACGATCTTTCTGACTCGCTCGCCGTTCGGTGTCTCGGCCAGTATCTCTACTCTGTACGTGCCGGGAGCGACCGCGCGATTTGCGTTGTCTCGCAGCGCCCACGTCACCGTGTTCTCGCCTGCATCGTCCGCTCGACCGCGGGTCACCGTATAGATCTCCTTGCCCGTGGCGGACAGAATCCTAATGGAGACCAGCGCGTCCGCCGACAGCGCATAGCTGATCGTCATCACACCGCTTCTCAAACCAGGAGGCTGGCTAACGATGACGTTGCCGATCACCGGCCGACTCGAGCCGCCCGGCTCCAGCGTCAGCGTGAACGCCCGCGTCCCAGGCTCGCTCATGTGGAACGTGTATCCGGACACTGCGCGGAGATCGCGCCGCTCATTGGTCGCGAGATCCGTCAGCTTGGCTCGAATACCCCTCGGAATCGACGGAAGATTCGGCCAAGTTATCGTGACGTCGCCAGCGCTCTGGGTCGTCACGTAAATCTCCCACGTGACCTTGCCGGCGCTCGAAGAGAGCGCTTGCGCAAGCCGAATCTCGTTGCCGTGGTATTCGCCTGAGATCGCGAGATCGACGCCGGAATTTGCGTTCTGGACGACTGGCGGCTTCGGAAGCTGCAGAATGTCGCGCAACCTAGGATCGGTGACCACGCCGACCCAGTTCTCTGTGTCCACGCCGTCTTGCGTTCTGGCCGTCAGCTGCAGTCTCCACTGCTTGTCGCTCCTGTTCCACGGCTTCTCGTACTCTGCGCGACCCGCGCCCGACAGGCCCTGCAGGAGTACAGCAGGCCACGACAGGCGGAGCGGCTTGAATACGGTCACGAAAATCCAGTAAGCCTTGTGAGCTTCAAGGACGTCCGTTTGACTGACCGTCCACCGATACGAACCGGTTCCGTCGCCGCTTATGCCGCGATCCCAATGCGCCAAGGCTGAGCTGACGAACCCGTTGTTGACGAGCTCCGACCAGGTGAACACCTGTGCCGGGTTGTCCTCAGCCACCGCGATCAGGTGCGACAGCGGAATCGGATAGTTGTACGGGTTGCCGATCATGTTCCAACCCTGACTGAGGCTGTACAGCAGCCCGCCGGTGTTCGTATCCCCAGCCCGGCTTGCGTTTTGCATGTCGATGAAGCCGAAGTCTGCGGTCGGAATGATCCAGTACCCTTCGCCGCGCTGCGCGGACGACGCCGGCAAGTATTGAGCCTGAGCGGTGTCCCAGCGGAATGCGACGAAGTCGACGACCGGTTGCAACCCCAGGATGCTCTCGAACGAGTTGTCCGGAAATTCGTATGGGAAGGTGATCATGCTCGCCTTCTCCGGGAGTCGAATTCTCGGCGTAGCCGCTACGACAACGTTGGCCGTGAGCTGTTTGGCAGGCCCTGGCAGCGGTTGGAACGTTACGGTCACCGGTATGGAGCCGAAGGTCACTCCGTCGCTCTCGACCAACCAATCGACGAACGCTATTTCGTTCGGGTCGATTCTGTCAAGAGTTTGCAGCCGCTGCTCGCCAGCGACCAGGCTGAACCCGTCTCCGAGCGTGATCGTGAACGTCACGTTGCGCATGGCGACCTCTTTGTCGACGTCGGCGTACTGGTTGTCGATGTACGCTCGGACTTGGAACGGATTCGGCGCCAGACCGTCCTGACCGGTAGGATCAGAATTGAGAACCTTGGGCGCGTCGATCATCGCAGTGTAGGGGTCGAAGTAACTCGACACGCTCCAGGCGCTCCTAATGTAATGGGACATCTGAAGTATAGCGCCGGGCTGCACGGTCCTAACTGGGAACCGCTGCACGAACGCCGTGGCCGAGATAAAGATGTCCCCCGTCTCTGACGTTCCTCCCGGCGGGTCCGTGAAGACGTGGTCACGGATAACGTTGTCCCAGATGAGTCCTGGGCGCGTGAAGGGGCCGTAGTTGCCGACGAGGAACAGATCGACGGCCGCTGCCATAGTGTCCCTCCCGTAATCCTCGCTTGGGACGTTGTCGATTCGCAAGCCAGAATTCACTGTCTGACCGAACAGGAATTGGACGAAGTCGGGGAACCGAGGGCTGCTGGTTGCGTATCGGTGCTCTAGGCGGAACGGCTTGCCGTTCGGAAATAGGCTGTAGCCAATGAAGTTGTCTGGCGTTAGCTTCGCGCGTCCCGTGACGGTCGTCAGGAGCGAGTGCGCCTGGTTCGCGCTATTGCTCGTCTCCGGGTCGAACTGCCCAAAGCCCGTCTTCATGGCCACAGCAGTCGCGAAGAACATGCCCAGCGGCCGCGGCTCTTCTCCGAGATTCCGAATGTCCCACTGTATGCGCGCAGCATCGCCTATCAGACGGATCGTGCGGATCACGTCGATCTCGCCGTCCGACCAGCCATGAACCATGTACCGCTTGCTGGCGCCTACCCACGCTGTGTGCAGGCCTTCGTCGCCGAACAACTCCCCGTTCGCCGGGTCGTTGTCGTCCTTGAGCATGATCATGTAGGAGAAGTCGCCTGCAGGATCGAAGGGCGCGCCCATCGTTAGCGCGAGGCCGTCGTCGAACGGGGTCTGTATCGAACCGCCCAGGCCGACCCAAAACGACATGCGTCCGGGCGCATCGTATGTGATGACGGAAGGGTAGCAGGGGACGGAGTACTGAACGGTCCCAGAGACGCCAGCCGATGCTCCTATCAGATCGGTCCAGATCGCGTGGATGCCGTAATCGGCGGAGTAGGGAGACTCCTCTTCAATCCAGCACTCCAGAAACCAGCCGGGCGGGAGTTGCGCGTGCGCCGTTGAGACCATGCCGACCAGCAACACCGTCAACCCTGCCACATATTTGAACTTGCTCATTTCCATTTTCCTGAGATTCCTGATGACTTGCCGGGAACTCTCGGTTCACCGGCAAGTCGTTCTTACTTCAGTCCATTCAACTCCCATGTGCATCCATTCACTCGCCGAGCGGTGGATCCGG
This sequence comes from Armatimonadota bacterium, assembly GCA_022563855.1. Lineage (NCBI taxonomy): Bacteria > Bacillati > Armatimonadota > Armatimonadota bacterium. Next base: position 148,102 of record JADFMN010000005.1, on the reverse strand, counting down.
CGGCTCTGTGACGCGCTTGAAGCGCCGTACGCCGCTGAACACGTACCGTATTCCACTTGCGTCCCGAACTGGCCCTGGGAAGTCTTGAGTGTTCTTTGCTCCGACTCGCCAGTAGATGTCGGTCGCGCCTGGCAGGAACGTCGACGTATCGATCGTCGGCGAACTGACCGTCTGACCACCCGGCTCCACTAATTCGACGAAAGGATCGAGCGTAATAGTTCGACCCGTCGGGAACCCTGGACTATCGGACAGTTGCACGACGTACTCAAGGACTACGCTCGGCACAGATCCGCGAACGGACGTGAACTGGAACGTGATCGGCGTCGTGACGATCTGGTCGTTGTCGGGCGAGCGCAGTTCCGCACGCACCAGAGGTGTTGCCACCCCTTTTGCGAACACCTTCGTCGATGCGAAGTAGCACCAGCCTTCTTGCGTACCGCCGCCTGTGGTGCCGCCGCCGCCAGTGGTGCCGCCGCCCGTGCCGCCGCCAGTGGTGCCGCCGCCCGTGCCGCCGCCCGTGCCGCCGCCTGTGGTGCCACCGCCGCCTGTGGTGCCGCCGCCGCCCGGAAGGGTGCTGGCGTCGACGCGATAGATGACCAGAACAGAGTACTGGTACGGAGTGCCAGGAACGATGCCGTTAGGCACGGGGGCCGTCCCATTGAGATCTTCAAACGATTGACACACGCCAAAGTCAGGCGGATCCATGGTGTACCAGGTTCCTGCCGCACTGCCTAGAGCATCGTCTATGATGCTCCCTTGAACGCCGTCCGCGACCGCGACCGGGGTTATCGGGTCGTCGCGGAACACCTGCCACTGCCACGGGCCTTCCTGGTTGCCGCGCAAGAACGCGTCGCGCTTCCATGAGACCTTCACACCCGGGACGTCGTTCGCTAGCACGATCGCCTCTGTGTTGACCGATGAGATGAGCGCTGCGTTGCCGGCGCGACCTTGCCCCAGCAAGAACGCCAGCAGCACGAGAACGACCAACAGCGAAACGAGACCGCTGTTGCTGCCGCCGACGCGCCCGCCTCCGCGTTTCGTCCGCATACCTCCACTCGCATCGATCGTGCCTATATCTGGCACGGTGTACAGGACGCGCACCTTATCGCCCGGCTGTACGCCCTTGTACGTCCGCGTGATGTTGATGAACGCAGACCCCGGCGAGACGTCGCTGACGACGGCCTCCGCAACCTGGTCACTACCGCGCAAAACGATGATTCGCATGCCTTCCACGAACCCTGAGCGGCTGCCTTTGTTGATCAAAGCGCGATCGGTGATCGTGTTGAGAACCGTGGCTGAAGGTAGATTCCTCTGGCGGATTTGGTTGACGGCGTCGAACGCGGCCTGCTTCATTGCGTCCCGAAACATCGTGGCGTCGGGAGTGTCATCGGAGCGCACGCCGGTTTGGGCCGACAGGCCCGCTCCGTTTACCGTAAGGCCAGACGCTACGTCGTGCACGAACACCCTCATGGCCACGGTTGCTTTCTTGCCGCCGTCTTCCTCCGTTATCCGCCAATCGGTGACTTCGCCCCGCACGATCGTCCGTGCGCCTAACTCCATGCCCAAGCGCATCAGTTGAGTTCTCTCGATGGGCGGATCTCGGAATCCGAGCCTGGCCATAGCGCGAGCGACCGTCTCACCTGGGATGATCTCCTCACCGGTCGCAGCAGTAGCAGCCCATTCGCTTCGAATGGACTCGGCAGCCGCCGTGCCCAAGTCTGCGGTGTCGCCATCTTTGGTAACTCTAAAGTCAACGATCGCAACCGCGTTGTCGGCAAGAATTTGGGCGGAGGCCGTCTGCACCCCGCCGAACGTCAAGATGGCGGCAAAAGCAGCGCCCAAAACGAGGGCGGGCGAACGCCCGCTCGAACCCAAAATACAGCTTCTCACTACCTCGCGTCCTCCACAGTCCAAATCTTCATGTGTCGCATTATCACGTCCGAATAGCCGGCCACCAAGCTCCGATCCGCTTGGCACACCGCTCCAAATCATAGCTGAAAACTTGTTGCAAACGCAATTGCGGGAACCGCATTATGGAAAATGCGCCGAACTGTGTCTATTTCGAGCCTTCGTTGCTATGATTCTTGGTGTCGGGAGTATAGCATCTCTAATGGTATCCGTCAGTTGGATGCTCGGTAGGAATGCAAGAGCTCCACTACGTGATTTTGGACGTCTGCAATCGCCAAGTCCGTTCGTATTACTCGGTCTGCAAATGCGCATTTGACGCTCGTCGGAAGCTGAGTGGCCAACATTCGGACCGCAGCCTCTCGGTTCCCGAGCCTCGCTTCAAGCCGTGATAGCTGCTGCTCGCGGCCACAGGTGACGACCCACGTCCGGCGGAATTTCCCCTGCAGACAGCTCTCGACCAGCAGAGGGATCTCGACAAGATCGGCTTGTTCCAGCACTATCCGCTCCCAGACGAGGCCGTGCACCGCGCTGTTCAGCTTGCGGCGCGCCTCGGAATCGTGCACGACCCTGTTCCGCAGCGCGGCTCGATCTAGCGGCACCGGCATGCCCAACATGAGTCCGATCTCGGATTGGGTGACCTCGTCCTCAAGAACTTCCTTGGCCAATTCGTCCGCCGAACACACGTTCCAGCCCTGCTCGCGGGCTATGTCCAACACGGTCGTCTTCCCCTCCGCGATACCGCCCGTCAGGGCTATCCCTGCGATTATGGCCACGTCACAAAGACGCTCAGCGAGAAACCAACGGTGCAGACGTCTCCTCTAAGAGTCAGAGTCGGCTTCGCTCTTCGCCTCCGGCTCTGGAGTGCTCTTCGCAGGCTTTTCACTCGGATCGCTGGGCTTTGCCTCCGCCGGATCAGCGTCTGTTTCGGCTTTGGCCGACTGTGAGGATTCGTCGGTCTCTGCGGCCGCCTCAGGCGCCGCGTCACCCTCTCCTTCCAGAATGCCCTTGAGCATGCCGAGCCGTTCACCAATCGTCGCACCTCCGGTCGGCGTTCTTCCACCGCCTCCACCGGCCTCGCCGGTCTGTTCATGGTGGCCGCCCTTTCGCCCGCGCTTGCCGCCTTTGCGCGCTCCAGACTCGTAACTGTCGTATCCGCCGCCTGAACGCTGTGAGCCAGAACCCTCTCGGAGCGTCAAGACCATCCGCCGCTCATCAGGTCGGAGATCCAAGATTGCAGGCTCGACTTCTTGCCCAACCTCGATGACCTCGCTGGGCTTCTTGATTCGCCGGTTCGACATCTCGCTGATGGGCAAGAAGGCCTCGGCACCCTCCGGAAGCCTGACGAACGCCCCGCTCTGTACGATGCGGCTGATCTGCACCTTGATCTTTTGGCCGCGGCGATAGTTCTTCTTGATATCGATCCACGGATCCGGAAGCACCTGCCTGAGTCCGAGGCTGACTCGACCGTTCGCTTCGTCGAGGCGCAGCACCATCACGTTGATCTCCTGTCCCTCCTTGAGCACCTCCCTCGGATGATCGATTCGCACCCAGCTCATCTCGCTGATGTGAAGAAGGCCGTCGATACCGCCCAGGTCCACGAACGCGCCGTAGTCGGTAATCCGGCGAACCTCCCCGCTTAGAACGTCGCCGGGTTTCGTATTTGAGAACAGGTTCTGCTTGACCTCGGACCTGCGCTCGTCCTCGGCCATCCGATTTGATAGGACTACCTTGCGGCGATCGCGGTCAATCTCGATGATCTTGACCGGCAAAGTCCCTCCGACGAACCGCTCGATATTCCGCAGCTTGCCGCTGCCGACGTGAGTCGCAGGAACGAACCCTCTGACCCCGATATCGACGACGAGCCCGCCCTTCACCCTGTCCACGACTTGAGCGTCGAACATCTTGCCGTCCTCGAACGACTGCAGAATGCGCTTCCACTGGTTGTCGAAGTCCGCCTTGCGCTTTGAAACGACCGGGGCGCCCTCTGCGCTGCCCGTCTTGAGGACGATGACGTCGAACTTGTCGCCTGTCTTGACGATCGCCTGGGCGGAGTCGACCGACTGATCGCTAAGCTCGGAGAGCGGGAGAACGGCCTCGTTCTTGGTGCCCAGATCGACGAACACGCGATCCTGCTCCACCTGGATGACGGTCGCTTCCACGCGATCTCCTCGCTTGATCGGCCCGCGGGCTTCGCTCGCATCATCCCCTTGCAGAGTCGCCATCGCAGCCTCGAAGAGGTCGGCGTCGGCTGCGCGCTCCTCGGTCGGCGCCGATTCCTGCGGAGTGACGGGCGGTTTCTCGACCTCTGCCGCAGGCATATCGACAGCCGCTTTATCGTCGGTCGGCGCTGTGGGTTCTGCGCTAGCCGCTTCTTGGTCTGCAGAGGGGGGAGTAGTTTCCTCCGCCCCGCTGGAAACGGTCTCCGTCAGATCGTCAGTCGGAGCACCAGAAACGTCTGGCCCATTCAAGCCTGCCTCTGGATGGTCGTCGGAGGTCGTCGATGCGTCGAGGGGGCCCGCCGTCTCGGTAGCCTCCCCAGAATCGGGTGTTGCACCACTGGCCGTCTGAACCTTGTCGGTTGCCTCGGCATCTGGCGCGCTCGCGCCATGGTCAGTCGTGGTCGTCTGGTCGTCAATCATGCTCAATGCTGATCCTGTACAAAATTCAAATGCGCCAGCTTCAAAATGGAAGCCGCAATCGGTTACCCTATTGTAGCCGAAGTCTTTGGCGGAATCCAGGTCTTGAGCGCTGGGTAGAGCGTTCGGTAACGGTCTCTGCTCTCTGAATAATCGGCTCGCTTCGGTTCAAACGACATGTCTAGGCTCACCAAACTCTGGCACGCCTGGGCGGTGTCCGGCCAAATTCCCAGCCCAACCCCGGCCAGTATCGCAGCGCCGGAGGCGGGCCCTTCATCGACCGACAGCCTCCAGCATTTAAGCCCGCTCGCATCCGCCAGAACCTGCATCCAGAAATCGCTCGAAGCTCCGCCGCCGACGACTCGGAGTTCGGCAGGGTCCGCGCCGCAGCTCTTGAGCTGATCCAAGCAGTCCAGAACTCCGAACGTCGCTCCCTCGAACACTGCCCGCGCGAGGTGCTCTCGGCCGTGCCGCAGTGTCAAGCCGACGAACGCGCCGGTCGCGCTCGGGTCGTCGTGCGGACACCTTTCGCCCGCCAGATACGGCAAGAACGTCAGCCCGTCGCAACCGACCGGTGCAGCGGCCGCTTCCTGATTCATCTGGTCGAATCCGCCGTCCGGATAAAGGAGGTCGCGAGCCCAGGCGACCGCACCGCCGCAGCTCAGCATCACACCCATCGCGTGCCAAGCCCGATTGGCGTGGCAGAACGAATGGACCGTTCGGCCAGGCCGGTCGGCGGGTGCCGCAAGAGGTGCGAACGCGACGCCGCTCGTACCCAGGCTGACGCTCGTGATCCCCGGCGAGACTGCACCAGATCCGACCGCGCCTGCGGCTTGGTCGCCTGCGCCCGCGACGACCGGGACGCCACTTTTCAGGCCCTCGACTTCCCTGGTCTCACCTACGATTTCATCCGATTCGAACACCTCGGGGAACCAACTCGGCGGCAGCGACAGCTTCTTCAGAATCTCCTCTGACCAATCGCGTTTTTGGACGTCAAGGAGCCCCGTGCCAGAGGCATCGCTCACGTCGCTCGCCGTTGCGCCGGTCAGGACGAGGCGCACGTAATCCTTCGGCAGCAAGACCTTGTCGAGCCTGTCGAACAGCTCCCGCCGGTTGTTGCGAAGCCACAGAATTTTGGGCAGTTGAAAGCCGGTCATCGCGGGGTTGCCGGTGATCTCCACCAGTCGTTCAGCGCCGACCGCTTCTTCGATCTCTCGGCAATCGGCCCCGGTCCTCTGATCGCACCACAGTATCGCCGGCGCGAGCACTTCTCCGTCCTTGTCGAGAAAGACCGATCCGTGCATCTGCCCTGTCAATCCGATCGCGTCGGGGCTGCTCTCTCCGATCTGCGCGATGCACTCGAGAACGCCTCTCACCCAGTCGGCCGGATCCTGCTCCGCCCATCGCGGCTGGGGTGTGGATAACTCGTACGGGCTGGACGCCTGCCGCAGCACCGCGCCCGATTCGTCGATCAGAACCGCCTTTGCGCCAGATGTGCCGACGTCGATACCGAGCAACCTTGCCATCGCGCCAATTGTACTGGCCGCAGGCAAGTAGACTCCGCCCGTGCGTGCTGCGGTCATCGATGTCGGTTCGAATTCGATCCTGCTCTTGGTGGCGGAGTTCGACGGTTCAGGTTGGCGCACGGTGTTTGAATCGAGCGAGGTGACCGGTCTCGGCACCGGGCTTGGCTCGGGCGGTGAGCTTCAGCCGGAGTCTATGTCTCGCACCTTGGACGCGATTGCGGAGGCGAATAAGAGAGCGGCCGGGTTCGGCGCTGCCAAGGTGACCGCGGTCGGGACGATGGCGCTGCGAATCGCATCCAACTGTGACGAGTTTCGTGAAAAGGCGGCAGCGCAGGGCACGCCGGTCGAGGTCATTTCAGGCGAGCGAGAAGCCGAACTGGGGCTTCTCTGTGTGCTCGAGGACCCTGTGTTTGCCTCACACGAGTGCATCTCCATCGTCGATCCGGGAGGCCACTCGACGGAGATCGTTATCGCCCAGCGAGACGGCGACTCGTGGAGTACCTTGTCATCGACGAGCTACAGGATCGGCGCGCTCGGACTTTGCGACGAAGTGCTGGGTTACGACAGCCCCAACGGCGGCCAGCGGCTCGCGGCCACGTCGCAGATCGACTCGGCCTTGTCGGCGCAGCCCCCGGCCAGCGAACCAAACGTCGCTGTGACTCTCGGCGCGACGGGGACGAACCTGGTGACCATGCGTGAGAGGATGACTACGTGGGATGCTGCGCTCGTTCACGGCGCGTACCTCAGTTATTCGGACGTCGGCAGCGCGGTCGGCACATTGTGCGACCTGACCGCAGCTGAACGAGCGGGTTTGCCTGGGCTAGAGAAGGGCCGCGAACTCACGATCCACGCCGGCGCACTGATCCTGGAGCGCTGCCTGTACCTGCTCCGCGTGGAAGGGTGTTTCGTCTCAACGCGCGGTTGGCGGCATGCGCTCCTCGAGCAGGTCGCGTTTGACAGTCGTTCACCAGGACGAACAAGCTAATGCGACGAGTCCCTGTCAGCCTGCAGTACTGACCCGTGCATTACCACTGCGTACCCCTTCTCCGCGCTGTCCTTTTTTACGATCTCGAAGGCTCTGTCCACATCCCTTTCGAAAACACCAATTCCTTCCATGCCGAGATGTGGATCACCTGCGCGGACTGAGATGCCGCTCTCATTGAGCAGATCATAGACTTGCCAGGCTTCTCGACCGTCGACCCAACATATCCAAACGGCGAACTCCCAATCGAGCTCCGCTGGGGCGAACGGTGTACCCCTTTCGGACACCTCTGTCTTCCCCTGCTCAACCCCGGCGATCGGTGGATCAGCTCGGTCGCCACACCCTGCGATCGTTAGGCAGACTACAGTAGCAAGCGGCCCCATGTTGATCCTTCCCATACGACCAGCTTACAGCAACAGGCCGCGAACTCGGCAAAACCGACGGATAATAGTTGTATGGCTAAGAGCTGGCTCGACGGCGAGTACTTGCTGCGGTCCACGGTGGCCTGCGTGACGTGCGTCGTGCCGGTGATCTTCTTCTACGCGTGGCTAGCGTTCGACCAACTTGCTCACGCGGAGATGTGGGTGCGCCTGCTCGTCATGGGGGTCGGCATCATCGACGGCGGCGCGATGTGGGCGCTCGCGACGCACTGGTGGCGGTTCGCCGACCGCAACTGCGCGGGCGTGCTGTCAGCGGTCTTCGCCGTGGCGCTCTTCCCCAGGCTGCTCGAAGCTGAGGCGTTCACGCTCCAGTATTGGGCGGTCGTTCTCGCGTCGGTGGTTGCAGGGTACGTCCTGGGCTACGTAGGCCATTGGCTGGTCGTGCAGATTCAGAACGACCGAGGCCAGCTAGTTACAGACTAGCGGTTTTCTGCTCAGGCTGCGATGACGCTCGAGCTAGTACGAGTCCTCGGGGAATATAGCGGCCCGGACCTCGGATGCGTCGAACGCCGCCAGCACGCCGGCATCTTTGCTGAACCTGACCGTAGCGCTGTCCGACTGCATGCGGAAGCCGACCACGGCGCCTTCGACGAACGGCACGATCGTGGCGCCGGCAACGAACACAGACCTTAGTTCGTGGCGGTCTGCCCTGCCGATCTTCGCGATGGTCTGGTCGCCGTCCATGAGCGTCATCGTCACCGACTCTCCTTCGGCAACGAGGGAGAGGGTCCGGGTACCACTGAGTTGATCGACAATCGGCGGTGAATCGTCCATGCTCATGAGAACAGTTTAGCCCTAAGGCACGACAGCAAGTACCGAAGAAACCTGCAACAGAGTGCCAGCAGCGACCACTTCAGGTTCAAATCTAGGGGAATCGGGAGGCCTCAGGGGATGGAGAGAATCAAATGGCAGACTATGTTTGTCACTCTGATGCTGCGTTCGACACGTGCCAGATCAACTACGCAACATACCTCTTGCGGAACGCCGCCGCGCGATTGCTCGCTGGTACACTGAGAGAACGCTGTGTCTCCCGGCCTCAGTCTGCGGAGGCTGGGCAAGAGAGGAGTGAACGATGAACAAGCAATCTGGTCTGCTCGTGGTCGTCCTGACCGCGATCGTGACCTTGCTGCTCTTTTTCGCGTTCAGCGGCAGTGACGACGCCCAAGGTGGCAGGGAGGCGAAAACCAAGACAGCGTCTGTGCCCGGCCGCGACGTCGACGGCGGTGAGGAGGCAGGAACCGAGATCGTGTGGGTGAGAGACGGCGAGATCTACGTCATGAACGCCGACGGCACAGGGCAGACAAACGTGTCGAACAGTCGGTCCCGCGAGTCCCAGATTGCGTTCAGCCCTGACGGATCGAAGATCGCGTTCCTCTCTGAACGCGGCGGTGGTATCTACATCATGGACGTGGACGGCACCGAACTGGAGCGGGTGACGATCAGCAGGGCCTTCGACTATCTCCCAATCTTCAGTCCCGACGGATCAAAGATCGCCTTTGGATCCCGCCGCGATGGCAACCCGGAGATCTATATCGTGAACACAGACGGTACGGGACTCGCGCGGCTGACAGACATCGTGGACGGGGATTACCCCTATGACTTCAGCCCGGACGGGTCGAAGATCACTTTCACATCGAAACGCGGCGGGAACCGGGAGATTTACATCATGAACACGGATGGTACAGGTGTCGAGCAAATGACCGACATCGACGCTCACGCCGTCTATCCAACGTTCAGCCCGGACGGGTCGAAGATCGGATTTGTGGCCGGGGACTGGGGAAGCTACGACCTTTACACCGTCAACACGGACGGCACTGAACTGACGCGGTTGACGAACAGCCCGGGCAATGACGTGCGCACAGAGTTCAGCCCGGACGGGTCGAAGATCGCGTTCCACTCCATGCGCGATGGCAACCACGAGATCTACATCATGAACGCTGATGGCTCACAGCAGACAAATCTGACGAACAACCTGGCCGGCGATACGGGACCAGTGTTCAGTCCCGATGGGTCGAAAATCGCGTTCGTGTCCGAACGGGACGGCAACTATGAGATCTACATCATGAACACGGACGGAACAGGAGTGATGCGGCTGACGAACGACGCGGCTTTCGATGGCTCGCCCTCCTTCCCGCTCCGTCAGAAGAAGAAGTGAGTAAGGCGGCTGGCCGGGCTGTTGGAACCTGACTTCGTGGTGACGCACGAGTGTTGCCGGGTAAAGTTTGAGGACGCCATGCCTCCAGGGCTCAGGCAACGGAGGCTGGGCGAGAGAGGATTGACCGATGAAGAGGCTCTGTGCTTTGGCCGTGGTTGTCCTGGCGGTCCCCTCGCTGCAAGGGGGCGGCCGTGGCGACGTCGGCGGAGGTGTTGAGGCAGAAACCAAGATCGTGTTTCAGTCCCACCGCGACCGCAACTGGGAAATCTACGTCATGAACGTGGACGGCTCCGAACAGACGCGGCTGACAAATGACTCGGCGTGGGACAGCACTCCTGCGTTCAGCCCTGACGGGTCGAGGATCGCGTTTACGTCTAACAGAGTCGGCCAATTTATCTTTGATATCTACGTCATGAACGCGGACGGTTCCGGAGTGACGCGGCTGACGAACACTGAGGCTGACGAGCACGAGCCTGCGTTCAGCCCGGACGGCTCGAAGATCGCGTATGTGTCCTCCAGCGAGTCTGTCTTTGATATATACGTCATGAGCGCCGACGGCACAGGGCAGACGAACCTGACGAACGACGCGGCATTCGATTTTGGCCCTGCGTTCAGCCCAGACGGGTCGAAGATCACGTATTGGTCCATCCAAGACCGCACCACTGACATTTACGTCATGAACGCAGACGGCTCGGGAAGGACGAATCTGACGAACAACGCCGCCGAGGATCGAAGCCCCGCGTTCAGCCCTGACGGGTCGAAGATCGTGTTTCGGTCTGACCGCGACGGCAACGACGAGATATACGTCATGAATGCGGACGGCACGGGCCAGACGCGACTGACGAACAACGTCGCTGAGGATCACAGCCCTGCCTTCAGCCCGGACGGCTCGAAGATCACGTTTGTTTCCAAGCGTGACGCCGAGAACGAGTTCTTCAGGAAAGAGATCTACGTGATGAACGCGGACGGCACAGGAGTTACGCGGCTTACGGATAACGAAGATGACGATCAAGACCCCTGCTTCCCACTCCGGCAGAAGAAGAATTGAGTCCAGCGGCTGGCCGACGGGAAACTCGTCTGGAGGTCTGCGATAGCACTCCCCGGGGGTAGCGGCGTTTGACAGTTCGAGCGTATACGGGCATACTGGCGATGAAATACCCGCTCATCGAGAGGCCACTAGATGTTCCGGTCGCAGGACAAGCGCAGAAATATCGGTATCGGCGTCGCAGCCGTCATCGCTTCTATCACGGTCGGCTCGATCGGCTACAACTACCTCCAGAAACCGAAGCCGTTCCAGCTTTATACGTCTGACGGCGGGAGCTTCAGCGCGCAGACGATCGACCCCTCGAGCTTGGAGAGCGGACAGCTCGTCATCGACATCTCCGGCGAAGTAAAGAACCCCGGCGTCTACCAGTTCGACCCCGGGCTGCGCGTCGTGGACGCCCTGAAAGCGGCGGGCGGCACGACGGAAGACGCTGATCTGACGCTGCTCAATCGCGCGGCGGTTCTGGTCGCCGACAGCAAGCTGATCGTGCCGACGATCGACGTGCCGGTCGACCTCGGCTGGTACGGGCTTTCGGGTGGTGGCTCGACTGCGGGTGCTGCCAAGAAGCCGGACATCCCGCTCGCCTCGATCTCTATCAACGAAGCGTCGGCGGCGGAGCTGGATCTGCTCCCAGGAATCGGCCCGGCGTATGCGGGCAGGATTATCGCGTACCGCGAGCGCGTCGGGAAGTTCAAATCCATCGACGAGCTGGTGAAGGTCAAGGGCATCGGCCCGAAGACGCTGGCCAAGATTCGGCCGTATATTCGGCTGTAGTTAACGATGGTGGCAGTCTTCGCAGGATGAGCACTGATCGCTCGCTCTGACCCATACTATCACTGAGTTATGGGTCTATTCGGCATGTTCGGCAAGGCCGCTCGCATGAAGCGATTGGTCCAAGAGACAGACGACTTGCACGAGAGGTTCGCCGAGGAGCTGGCCCAGTGTCCTGGGCCCAACTGGGAGTTCGAGGTCGTAACGGATTCGAGAGGAAAGGTGCTGGCAAGTGGCTGGAAACACAATCCGCCCCCCGACCGCTACGAGCGCAACGGGCTTCGGAATCTCGGGCCGTATGTGAAGCGGCTGCTCGAATCGGAGAACTGGTATTCGAGTGTGTCAATCTCTTCGACAGATGGGGAGAAGGGGCTCCTGATCCAAAAGAAAGAAGACAACGTTTCCATCACTCTGTGCATCAGTCGATCCGCAGAGCCAGGACGAGAAGTGCACGCCCGGGCCTTCTTCGAAGAGATGGGGATCGAGCCGTCTCTCGACTACGAAATCGAAGGCATCAGCGCAGGCGAAGGGAGCCAGATGTTAGAGTGGCCCGTCACAATCGACGCGGACCACCTGACGGATCTCCTCGTTCGTTGCGCGACCGAGATCTACTCGATAACCGACGAAGAGCCGATCGACCTGCAGTTCGAGGAATGCGAGGACGAAGGCGACCGGTACAAGGGAGAAATCACGCTCCACACGCTCTATCCAACGACTGACCCTGACGAAACGGCGACGTAGCAGCAACTGCCCGCACAGGCTTCGCCGGGCGACGAGAATCCGACCGTACGTTCGGCTGTAGTCAACGCGGTTCAAAGTCCGTTAACCGATCTATCAGCTCTACTTTGTACAGTTGAAAACAGTTCCGCTCGAACGGCGGTTTGCCGTGGTGATAGACTGACGACAGAGGGAGCAAGACGATGATCACTGCATTAGCCTGTGTCGCAATCCTGGGCTCCTCGGTTCAGGACAAGATCGACTTCCAGCTTGGGTGGAAGCTGGGCGACAAGTTCACTTACATCGTGGGCATGAAGACGCGCTCCTACGACGGCGACGGTCTCATGACGATCACTGTCACAAAGGCGGACGAGAAGGCCTTCACCGTAACTTGGGCTGAGGTCGCGTTCAGTGGCGACACAAGCCCCCTTCCGGCAGGGTCGTCCTCGATCAGCAAACGAGGACGGTTGATCGGCAAATCGACAGGCGCGGTCAACCTGTTTCTGGCACAAATGCACCTGCCCGAAGAAGCGGTGAAAGTAGGCGAGGAGTTCAAGGTCGCCTATGCATTCAGCGACGCTAGAATCGATCTGCGCGGAAAGCTCGAAAAGATCGATGAACGCAAAGGAAAGGTGGCTCACTTTACCTTTGAGGGTGCCCTGACAATCCCGTTCGTAGGTGCTTCCGAACTCAAGCAACAATCGGTCTTCAATATCACCCGGGGTCTCCTTGTCAGCAGCGAGTGGGACATGGAAGGTGTCGGGAATATCTCTCTGAAACTCGTCGAAGACGATTCGTAAGGCTAGCGCGGTTCGAAGTCTGTGAACCGATCTAGGGGTTCGACCTTCCACAGCTGAAACTGGTTCTGCTCGAACGGCGTCTCCGGGCGGCTCAGAGCGTAACCCATCTCTATGGCAAGGATGATGTCGTCGTCTGAAATCCGCCCGCGCCGCGTGATCACCCAGACCGGGTACTCCATCTGCAGCACGTCGCCGAGGTCGTCCGTCATCTCGGCCGGCCTCTTGAGGTAGTGGTAGACGGAGTACGGCGGCGACTCGTCTATATCGAGCGAGATCGCGACGTCGCTGTCCGTTCTGCCTGTGCGGAAGATGGCGACGCTGCCCTCTTGATCGCGGACGTACTGTGCGATGACGTGCACTTCGGCAAACCGCATCTGGTAGTCGAGATGGAACACCGTCGTCGCAAATACGCCGACCAGCACTGACCAGATCAACGCGCATCTCAGCCACATGTCGTACTGCCCCTTCTCCGCCCTTCTTTCCGAGACCGCGAGCAGCGTGATGATCAACAGAGGTGCGACGGACGGGAGGATGTAGTGCGGCAGCTTCGTCAGGCTGACGGTGAAGAACCCGAGCGGCACGAGCGCCCATATCCATAGATAGCGGCGCAGTGGATCCTCGGGCCGCTGAAACCACTTCGCGCGCATCGCCCACAGCGACCACGGCATCAGCGCGAGGAACAAGATCACCGGGAAGTAGATCGGGTGCGACCACCACGGGACTTGGTGCGCGAGGTCAGTTCCTTGGAACCGACCGATGTTCTGCTCGATCAGGAACTGCTGGACGAACACGTCGCCGTTCACCAGATAGCACGGCACGTACCACGCGCCCACGACGAGCACGAACAGCGCAGATCCGGCGAGCCAGTGCCCCTTGAAGTTCGGCCTCAATTCCCGCATCCGCCAATAGACGAAACCCGCCACGATCAGGAACAGAAGCCCCGCGACCGGCCCCTTCGCGAGCACTGCAAACCCCAGCGCGACCGCAGTCCACGTCCGCATCTTCGGGTTCCCGTTCAACGAGTCCCAGAACGTCGTGAACGCAATCACCAGCGCGAGCACGAACGGCGCGTCGGTCATCAACAGCCGCCCGAGCCCCACCACCAGAAGCGAACCGCAGTACGCAGCAGCAGCCAGCCGCGCGACGTCCAGCGAAAAGTACCGCCGCAAGAAACGGAACAGAACGAACGCCGTCGCCAGAGTGCAGAGCACCGAGGGCAAACGGGGCCCGACCGTGTCGCCGAAAAAGGTGATAGCGGGGATCGTCAGCCAGTAGAGAAGAATCGGCTTCTCGAACCACGCCGCGCCGTTGATCGTCGGCGTGATCCAGTCCCCCCGGAGCATCATGTCGTTGACGACCGCGCTGTAGAACCCTTCGTCGAGATCGGTCAGGCCGGTCGACCAGAATCCGACGAACGGCAAGACGCAAGCAAGCACAAGCGCCCATGTCCGCCAGTCCCGCCGTGCCTGCATCGGCCTAGTTTAGCGGGTTGCGGTTTTGGGGTTCGGGAGTTCGGGGTTGTTCGGGTTGGTCCGGAAGTTCGGGAGTCGGAGCGCGGGCGTTTGGCCCGCACCCCATTGTGGCGCAGGTCTCAAGACCTGCTCTGCGAACGGCGCGACAGCCCGTGAGCATTCGGTGCGGCGCTGCATGAACCATTGGAAATCAGTAAGCAAGACCGTTGCTAGCCCAGGACTAAGAGTCCAGGGGCCGGGGTGCGGACAAAAGGTCCGCGCTCCGAATCGGCTTGCGAGGACGCTCGCCCTCCCAACCTTCAGATTCGGAACGCGTCCTTGTGATGGCGGAGCGCGCTCGGCGTCACGGCGATCAGGTCGAATCGCGTAACCCTCGGTTCGTGCGACGACTTGCGCAGATACTCTTCGGCGGCGTCATAGATCAGCTCAAGCTTCTTTTCGTCAACAGCCAGCTCCGGTTCAACGTCGTCCTTGCCGGTCGACTTGACCTCGACGAACACGAGCACTTCTCCGTCAAACGCGATGACGTCGATCTCGCCTCGGCGGGATTTGAACCGTCTGGTGACGATCGTGTAGCCGAGCTTCAGAAGGTGATCGACCGCGCGATCTTCGGCCTCGGCGCCTACTCGTCGAAGATCAGGCATGGTTGGTTCACCATATCGGAGACCGGGTGAAAAGTGCGGCGGTGGATCGGGCACGGGCCGTGCTCGCGCAGCGCGTCGAGGTGCTCCGGAGTCCCGTATCCGAAGTGCAGGTCGAAGCCGTACTCCGGATACTCCAGAGCGTATTCGCACATGATGCGGTCGCGCTCTGTCTTCGCCAAGATCGAGGCTGCGGCAATGCACGCGTATTTCCCGTCGCCCTTCACAACCGCCTCTACGGGGGCATCATTGTACGGAGGCAATCTGTTCCCGTCGATTAGCGCCTTCGCGGGTTTGATCTTGAGCGCGCAAAGCGCGTCCGCCATTCCGTCCAGCGACGCCCGCAAAATGTTCTTGCGATCGATCACGGCAGGCTCGACGACGATCACCGCCCAATCCGCATGCTCTATGATTCGCCGCGCCTCACTCGAGCGGCGGCTGCGAGACAGCTTCTTTGAGTCGTCGAGACCGGATGCGTCGAACTCGCGAGGCAAGATGACAGCTGCTACGACGACCGGCCCGGCGAGCGGGCCGCGTCCGGCCTCATCGGCGCCTGCGACGTCGGGCTCGTGTATCAGAATAGGCATCTGTCAAGCGGGCCATTCGGAGGCCATCGTTTGACAGTATGCCGGAACTGACACCATAATCTACTGTTGCGCGGCGGGTGTAGCTCAGCTGGTTAGAGCGCCTGACTGTGACTCAGGAGGCCGCGGGTTCAAGTCCCGTCATCCGCCCCAGATTCAGTTGGCAGTTGGCAGTTGGCAGTTGGCAGTTGGCAGCTGCCGCCTTGCGGCTAGTCGAAGTCGTAGTCGTCGATACTGCTGGAGCCGCCGACCTTCTTCGCCATGTTTTTCGCGGCCTGGTGAGTGCCGCCTCCGCCAGAGCCTGTGACGCTGTCCGAGCCCGTCACCGGCGCAAGACCTGCTCCGGCAGTTGGCAAGATCCCAACGCTCTCTTCGCTCTTGGCAGGCTGCTGCGACGCCTGCTCATCGTCTGGAGGTTCGGCCATCGGCTCGACCGGCTTGCCGCAGCCAACGACGAACAAAGTTAGAAGCGCGAAGAGTAAAACTCGCATGATTCCATAGTATCGCAACTTGCGAAGAATCGCGCACGACTGGGATAACTGGCGTCCTGAAAACACAAATGTCTACTATTTCACAGGGTAGAATCGCAGGCCAATGTCGCAGGACAAGATCGTCGTCGTCGGCGCGCGCGAGAACAACCTAAAGAACATCACCGTGGAGATTCCGCGGGACAAGCTGGTCGTGATCACGGGGCTGTCCGGCAGCGGCAAGTCCAGCCTCGCTTTCGACACGATCTACGCGGAGGGGCAGAGGCGGTACGTTGAATCTTTGAGCGCTTACGCTCGGCAGTTCTTGGGGCAAATGAGAAAGCCGGACGTCGATCACATCGAAGGACTCTCCCCGGCCGTCTCCATCGATCAAAAGAGCGCGAGCCGCAACCCGCGCTCCACGGTCGGCACTGTCACGGAGCTTTACGACTACATGCGCATCCTGTTCGCGCGCGCCGGGACGCCTTACTGCCCGAACTGCGACGAGCCGATCGAGCGGCAGTCCACCGACCAGATCGTCGATAAGGCGATGGAGCTGCCCTTGGGGACGAAGATGCAGATCCTCGCGCCGATCGTGCGCGGGCGCAAGGGGACGTATCAGAAAGAGCTGCAGGAGATCCAGGAGGCAGGGTACGTGCGCGTTCGCGTCGACGGCGAGATGTACGAGGTCACCGACGACATCCCGATGGACCGGTACAAGCAGCACACGATCGAGGTCGTCGTCGACCGGCTCGTGATGAAAGACGGAATCCAGCGGCGGCTCGCGGACTCGATTGAGACCTCGCTGAAGATGGGCAAGGGGCTTGCGACCGTGAGCTACGAGGGAGCGCGCCGTTCAAATAAGTCGAAAAGCCTCCACCCCCCAACCCCCTCCTCCATTTCGTCTGACGTCAAGAATGGAGGAGGGGGAGCTAGAGGCTGGATCGACCTGCTGTTCAGCGAGCATTACTCGTGCGCGACATGCGGGTTCTCGATGCCGGAGCTAGAGCCCCGCATGTTCTCGTTCAACTCGCCATACGGCGCTTGCCCAGAGTGTACAGGGCTTGGCACGAAGACCGAGTTCGAGCCGGATCTGATCGTGACCGACCCTTCGCTGCCGTTGCGTGAGGGAGCCATCGTTCCGTTCGTCTACAAGTCCGGCGAGGTGAAGGAGTGGTGGCCGGAGGTGCTCGACGGCGTCGGACGGGCTGTCGGCTTCGACGCCTCGATTCCATTTCAAGACCTGAACGAAGAGCAGCTCGACGCGGTTTGGAACGGTCTGAAGGAGCCGGTAACCGTGATCATGAAGTACGGCTCGCGCGAGCGGAAGTTCCAGTCGCGCTGGGACGGCGTGATCAGGGTTCTGCGCAAGAAGTACGAGCAGACCGAGAGCGAATGGGTGCGCGGCGATTTGCAGCGTTACATGCGCACGAAGCCGTGCCCGGCGTGCGACGGGAAGCGCCTGAAACCGGAGTCGCTGGCGGTGAAGATCGCAGATCGGAACGCTTCGGAACTAACTGCAATGAGCGTTTCGGTCGCGTTGGAGTTCTTCAAGAAGCTCCCGAAGAAGCTGAGCAAGCGACAGCGCACGATCGGCGAGCGCGCGATCAAAGAGATCGTCGAGCGGCTGCGGTTCTTGAACAACGTGGGGCTTTCTTATCTGACCCTGGACAGGTCCGCGAGGACCCTCGCGGGCGGGGAGGCGCAGAGGATTCGGCTCGCGACACAGATCGGGTCGGGCCTGATGGGATGCCTCTATATTTTGGACGAGCCGTCGATCGGGCTGCACCAGCGCGACAACAGAAAGCTGATCGAGACGCTGAAGCGCCTGCGAGACCTCGGCAACACCGTGATCGTGGTTGAGCACGACGAAGAGACGATGCGCGCGGCGGACTGGCTGATCGACATGGGCCCCGGAGCAGGCGAGCACGGCGGCCGAGTTGTCAATCAAGGGACGCTGGATCAGTTCTTGAAGAAGAACTCGCCGACCTCGATCTTTCTGAACGGGAAGGACGAGATCGCCGTGCCGATGTCGCGCCGCGAGCCGCGCTCGCCAAACCCACTGGAATCGGTCGTGACAACGACAAACGGCAAGGCCGGCAAGATCAAGGTGACCGTGCGAAGGAGGGTGAAGATGTGAACGCGCGGTGCCACCTTTGCTACCACTAAGGACAGATCACCTACATTGCGACGATGTGCGAAGCGGCGAGCGAATGATGGACTCATCGCCCGTCGGGCGCGTCGTCACAAACTCAACCGGGAAGGTAACCCCAGTCCGTCTGTACGAGCTTCCCGTTGACGTAAATGAATGCTATTAGTTCCGCATTCCAATGAGGATGATGAAAGAAGACGATCTCACCTGTAAATTTGTTGCGCTCCTCGGCGGACGCATTCCAACTATAGTATGTGCCCACATTCTTCTGGAGGAATGTCCCGTAGTCGGTACTTATTCGGACCCCATCTGTTCGTAATTGCAAGTCGTCACTATCGGGGGGCTCGCTCGTTGGTATCCATTGCATCACGTCACCGGAATCTAAATCCCACCTTTCGAGATACTGATCAAGGTCTGCGAGTCGGCTGCCGATCGGAACACTACTAGTAATGTCCTCCGCATCGTTTCTGCCAGCGGCGCAGGATAGCAAGCCGGCTAGGACAAGAAGTCCTAACAATGTAGTCCACCAAAACTTAGTGGGGGTCATCGCCCTCCACTTTCCGATCCGACGCTTCTCAATCTCTTCTGGCGTACCAGATTCGACCGTCCAATCTTTGCGATGCGCCACCGTTCTATTATGACATTCGAACCTGATCCTGGCATCTCAGAATTGAATAGTGTAGAATCTTGTCCACATGGCTGCCGACTGGCTCGTCGTCCGCGGAGCGCGGGGGCACAACCTCAAGGACATCGACGTCGCGATCCCCTTGGGGCTGTTCGTGTGCGTCACGGGCGTGAGCGGGAGCGGGAAGTCGACGCTCGTGCAGGACACGCTGTTCCCGCGTTTGATGTACGAGGTTTACGGCACGCGCGGGGTGTGGCAGGACCACGACTCGCTCGAGGGGCACGAGGAGTTCGACAAGGTGATCGACATCGACCAGTCGCCGATCGGCCGCACTCCGCGCTCGAATCCCGCGACTTACACCGGCACGTTCGACATGATCCGCACGCTGTTCGCGATGACGCCCGACGCGAAGCTGCGCGGCTACAAGCCGGGGCGGTTCAGTTTCAATGTAAAGGGCGGGCGGTGCGAGGCGTGTCGCGGCGACGGGATCATCAAGATCGAGATGCACTTCCTGCCGGACGTTTACGTGCCGTGCGAGGTGTGCAAAGAGAAGCGGTACAACCGCGAAACGCTCGAGGTGAAGTACAAGGGCAAGTCGATCTCCGACGTTCTGAAAATGACGATCGAAGAGGCGTGCGCGTTCTTCCAACCGATCCCGAAGATCTACCGCAAGCTCGTGACCATGGAGCAGGTCGGGCTCGGGTATCTGCACATGGGACAGCCCGCGACGACGCTCTCCGGCGGCGAGGCACAGCGCGTAAAGCTATCGACCGAGCTGTCGAAGCGCGCGACCGGATCGACTCTATATATACTGGACGAGCCGACGACGGGGCTGCACTTCGAGGATGTTCGGCGGCTGCTCGGCGTGTTGCACGACCTGGTGGACAAGGGGAACACGGTGATCGTGATCGAGCACAACCTCGACGTGATCAAGACCGCCGACTGGATCATCGACCTCGGCCCCGAGGGCGGCGACGCCGGCGGCGAGGTCATCGCGCAAGGCACGCCCGAGCACGTCGCTAAGGTGAAGGCGTCAGCGACTGGCGGGTACCTGAAGCGCGTGCTGGCCATTCAGAAGACCAGCTGATTGCTGAGCTCACTTGGAGATAGCCTGTCGCTCAAACGTAAACCTCCGAACCTCAATTTGGAATCGCCGTGTTGTGCGCCTGTCCGCCTAAATCCCGCGTGATCCAAACTCCTATTACGCCCAACATCCACGATCCGGGGTTTTGTGGTCGCCTGACGATGAACGTGGCGCGTTTGAGCCGACACATCGCTCTCCTACTTCCTTCGGGCTCTGTTCCAATCGAGCATGCGATCTCTTGCCTTGATCCAGTCGTGCTGTTCGACATCGATAAAGACACGAACGCACCTGCAGTTCGGGTGCAAGGGTGGATATGGCCCCTCGTCTGTCCGATAGACTTGGCCATGAAATGGTGAGCAAATTGGACATACGAACGGGTCGTCTGAAGTTAGGAAGATTTCGTGGAACAAGGCCATCTGAAGTAATGGCCGCTACAAATTAGTTTGTCAACTGCACAAACAGCGTCTGGTCGCCTGATACCAACTCACATTGAGGACAAGATAATACGAAGGCGTCAGCGACTGGCGACTACCTGAAGCGTGTGCTAAACGGCGCGAAGATGACTGCCAGTGCCAAGTGAGCTCTGGACACCAATTCTGCGGCTCAGTCCTTCCAGCGGGAGAGCAATGACCGGACCGCCTCTTTGCCACGCTCGTCTCTGAGCGAACTTTCAAGCCGGCGCATAACCTCGAGCACCTTCTCCCTCGGAAGATCGTCGAGCACCGAAAGGCCGAACGCGTTGATCCGTGATGTGACGCCTTTTGTGGAGTAACGGGAAAGCATGATGGCGAGCAGGGTAGCCGCTTCGACGTCAGGCGACTCAAGAAAGACGCGGCGCTGATCCTCGAAACTGATCTCGTCTCGATCCCGCATGAACAAACTCGTTCTCACTTTCTCCTTTGCTTCTATGAGCGACTCAGGCACTGGTCTGCCCCCAAGCGCCCGCAGCGCTTTGAACGCGATCCAGTAGCCGCTTGAGTTTTCCGCGCTTTCAAGAACGGCAGAGAATTGTGGGGCGAAGTCCTTCCACTGGAACTCCAAGACCGCCGCCGCAACATGCTGCAAGTAGTACTGCTCCGCAGCCATCCGTCGATACGCTTCTTTAGCCTGCGGACGGTACGGCTTGTTAATCAATCCGTACGCGGCGGAAGCGGACAGCTTGGGGCTCTCGCCAAAGAAGTGATCAAGGAGGATCTTCGTCGAACGGTCGCCTTGGATTTTTCCGAGGGTCCTGAGGGCACTGCGGGACACCTGCTCTTGCGATGCGTGGATCGCCTGCTCAAGGTACGGGACCGCCTCTTCGCCGAACGCTGCAAGTTGCCTCTCGCTTGAGTTTCGCGTCATCGTTCCGCTGTCTTCGACTCCGAGGCCCTTAATGAGCAGCGCAATCCTATCGTCGCCACCCTCGAACCCTAGCTTCCCTCTTATGTACTCTTGTATGGGGATCAACGCATCGGCGAACCACCTGTGTCCGCGCCACGTGCCCATGTCGACGAGTTCGGTGTGCCAGTACGGCCGCGGGTCGTTGCCCCACGGAAGATCTTCGACTGTGATATCTAAAGAGGGATCAACGGCGAACAGCTCTACGGCGACGGGCCGCGTCGGCAACGGCGGGTATATCTCCTTCGCGGCGGTCCGGGATCCTACTTGTCCACCCCCTTGCCTGCCGGGCTGTTCCGGAAGATCGATCACCTCTTTGAGCAGCAGGATGTGCGCCACACCGTCCGAGATCTGGGTGTAGGAGCCGAGGCGGTATCCGGGCATCAGCTTCGCCATCTCCTCGGCATCGAATACGACGCCCTGGGCACCTACCAAAGCGGTCGCGCCTACAGAAGCCAGGGTGAAAGCGATCTTGCTCCTCATCGTTCGTCCTCTGTTGACGACCACAGTAAGAATGATACAGCAGTTTCCGTCCGTGTAGTTGAGCGTGTGTCCGCAGAGCGCGCAACGGCATCAATTGGCGTCGCTGCGGTCGGGCGGGCCACCTTGCGAGCTAAGATGTCGTAGTGGACGGCGATAGAACTCAGTCTCCGACGACCGGCCTCTCGCACGAGGAGACGCTGCGGTACAGCCGGCACCTCATCATGCCCGAGGTCGGGCTGGAAGGGCAGGTCAAGCTCAAGGGGGCTTCGGTGCTTGTTGTTGGCGCCGGTGGGCTGGGGTCGCCTGTTGCGATGTATTTGGCGGCGGCGGGGATCGGTCGATTGGGGATCGTTGACTTCGATGTCGTCGACTTTACGAACTTGCAGCGGCAGGTGATCCACGGGACCGACGATGTTGGGCGCAGCAAGCTGGAATCTGCGGCGGAGACGGTGCGGGCGATCAACCCGGAAGTCGAGGTCGTGCTGCACGAAGTGCTGCTCTCCAGCGAAAACGCATTGGGCATATTAAAGGAGTACGACATCGTGGTGGACGGCACCGACAACTTCCCGACGCGGTTTCTGGTCAACGACGCGTGCGTGATCCTCGGCAAGCCGAACGTCTACGGTTCGATCTTCCGCTTCGACGGACAGGCGACGATCTTCGCGCACCCGGACGGACCGTGCTACCGGTGCCTGTACCCCGAGCCCCCTCCTCCCGGAACGGTTCCTAGCTGCGCGGAAGGCGGAGTCCTGGGGATCCTTCCCGGGATGATCGGCATGATCCAGGCCACCGAGACGGTCAAGCTCATCCTCGGTGTTGGCGAAACTTTGGTGGGGCGGTTGCTACTCTACGATGCGCTGAACATGCGCATCCGCGAGGTCAAGATCAAGCGCGACCCGTCGTGCCCTGTTTGTGGCGACAATCCGACCGTCACGGAGCTGATCGACTACTACGAGTTCTGCGGCGTGCCGGGCCACGGCTCGAACCAGGTCGGGTTCGACGACGAGATCTCGGCTGTCGAAGTTAAGGCCTTGATGGACCGAAGCGAGCGGTTCGTTCTCATCGACGTGCGCGAGCCGCACGAGCACGAGATCAACCGGATCCCCGGCGCGCGCCTCATCCCCCTGCGCGACCTCCCCGCCCGCGTCAACGAGCTGGACACGGCGGACGAGATCGTCGTGCACTGCCTGACGGGCGGTCGGAGCGCGGAAGCGTGCGACTTCCTCCGCACGTCGGGGTTCGGCAAAGTCAAAAACCTCCGCGGCGGCATCCGCGCATGGATCGACGACGTCGATCCGTCGATGGCGCAGTACTGATCGCCTCCTCCCCCTGAGCCTAGGGATTTGCCGCGTCGACTGTCTCCAGTGGAGACATCGACCCGCGTAAAGATTGAGGAGGGGGAGCGAACAGACAAAGTCCTTTCAGCCTTGCTCCGGCCTTTTCCTCTGAGGCATCCGGGGAATGAAAATCGGAAAGGACTTCTATTGTCTACCCCCTCACCCTAGCCCTCTCCCCAGGCTCAGGGAGAGGGGACTGTCGGTGGTGCTTTAAGGTCGCGTCGGGTGGCTCCACTCTTCAGAATGGTGTTGCGGTGATCGAATGAGGCAGTCCCTCCATACGCGTCGTATGGAGGGTTCAGATTGTGCCTTACGGCCGGTCGTCTGAAGAACTACTCAAAGTCCGACATGAGCCAGATCTGACTGGTTCGTTTCATAGTGACCCAGGCCATCGTCTTTCCGTCGCGGCTCCAGTTGGGAAGTTTGCCGCCTTTAGCAAAGAGTGATCTTTCGCCGGTCGCTTTGTCGTACACATACAGGCTCATTCCACCTCCAAATCTAACATAGTAGAAGAGGCGGCCGTCCGGCGCCCACCTGCCCGCTAGATACCGGTTCAACGGCTGGTCGCCTAGGGAGATCACCGGTCTGCCGTCGAGAAACACTTGCCGCGTTTCGCTATCATCTATGCTGTCACCCATGCGGACCTGGTACCGCAGGCTCTGACCGTCAGGTTGCCACTGGAGCGTCCATATGTAATCAACGGCGGGCGTAAGTTGGCGCAACTCGCCTCCTGTCGCGGGCACCGTGTAGACCGCGCTTCCTTCTCCTACGGTTCCATCGGGGTAACCGAGCACGGCGATGGATTCGCCGTCAGGCGACCACTGCAGGCTCCACGCGTTCCAACGAGGTAGCTCCGCAAGTTTCTTAGGCGTGCCGCCGTCGGCAGGCATGACGTAAAGCTCGCTCTCGTGCGCATAGGCCAAGAGAGAGCTGTCGGGCGACCAACGGGGCACGGCTCTTGTCGGCTTGTCGAAGTCAACTAGCAGCCGGGGCTCGCCCCCGTGTGTGGACACGGTGAAGAGCGCGGGCGCCATTGATTCGCTTGTGACGTAGGCGATGGTTGCGCCGTCGGGCGACAGCTCGAAATCGGTGTCCCACCCGTCCCCGGTGGCTAGTCGCAGCGGCGTACCGCCGTCTCTCTGCACAGAATATATCGCGGAATCAGATGAGCCCCATTGCCGATAGTAAAGTGTCCGTCCGTCCGGAGAGAGTTTTGGGTACATGCCGCTCGCCGCACTTTTGCTCTTCGTTGGACTAGACGCGTCCGCCACATTGATCCACGCACCAACTGTTGAGAGAACGAAGGCGATTCGCTGTCCACCGTCGACGAACTTGGGATGGTCTGGTAGCGCTCCGCTAAAGAACGTCACCTGCACGGGGTCGCCTTGCAGAGCACCCGTCTTCGGGTCGATCCTCTGTTTCCAGATATTATTATCATTCACGGCAGGAGTAAAGTAAATGCTGTTGCTGTCCGGCGCCCAGGTGAGACTGACAAACAATGTCACAACAGTCGGGAGGGAAACAGCCTGGCCGCCAGTTGCGGGAAGAATCCGTATCTCGCGGTATGCCCCTCGCAGCTCGGTCTCGGGGTAAACAACGATTGCCAACCATCGGCCGTCCGGAGAATAGCCGCCGAAGGAGATAAATGTGTCGGTGTCTGCTGATATCGTCTTGACTCCGCTACCGTCCAACGAAACCGTGTGTATGCCGTCCCTGGTTGCGTCCAAGTACGTGAGGCTTTGTCCGTCTGGCGTCCAGCAAACGCCACTGACATTGCTCATGGTCGAACCGATCTGCCGGGGCTTGCCGCCGTCCGGGCTGACGACGAACATAGCTGAGACCAGGTCCGGTTCTCCATCGACTGTTTCTGTTCCCGGCTCTGCAAGCCTGTCCGCCACGTACGCGATGAGGTGCCCGCTGGGGGACCAGCTCGGATAGCGGAAACCTTGCCACGGCCCAAGGTCGTTCACGAGAGGCCGGACCGCTGAGCCGCCCTGTTCATAAATGTAGAGCTGGCGCGGCTCTCCGTCTCTCATTGTACGGAACACGCCGCGATCGCCGCTCGGGGCGATGTCGAACGACGGTTGGCGGCCAGAGCGGCCAGTTGGAGACTCGGCGAAGAGCACTGTGTACTGGGGATCGTGATTCGCGCCTTCAGACCTGCCGTCGATCAAGGCACCAGCTGCGCTCTTGCCCGAACCGAAACCCGCAGGGCCCATCGAGAAGAAATAGCCGGTCGCGATGAGAATCGCCGCTCCGGCGATCGCTAGTGCATAAGCGATCGGGCGGCGCGTTTCTGCTACGGCTGGGAAAGAAGTGTTAGCCCCGTTCTGCTTCCGCTCGTCGCGGCCCTTCAGCCATCCGTCGAGCTCCGCTTCGTAAGCGTAAACGGTCGCAGCGGCGCCGTGGAAGTGTCGATGAACCGGCAGCCCTTCGGCTTTCTCCCACCGACGGACTGTGCGGACTTCGCGCCCCAGGTAGGTCGCGATCTCCTTCCATGAGTCGAGGCGGTCGCTAGCAGCTGAGTCGTGGGATTCGAGCTGTGACTCTGAGTCTGCCATGTGCGCTAACGACCTCGATGACTGAATTTCGAGTGCTGGGTTCGAGTGTATCACAGGCACAATGATATGGCCATTTTTGGGCTTGTATAGAGGTCAAAGTGGGCCACGGGGAGCGGTGGCCACCAATGTCCCCTATGGGCTCGTCCGACATGACTTGCCGCAACTTGACTGGCAGGTTCAAGTTGCGGCTTACGGCCTATCGTCTGAGGAACTAACGGAAGTCCGACATGATCCAGATCTGACGGGTAAATTTCATACTGACCCAGGCCATCGTCCTTCCGTCGCGGCTCCAGGTGGGAAGGCTTTCACCGGAAGGGAAGGGCGATATGTCACCGGTCGATTCATCGAACACATAGACGACGGTGGAATTGTCGTCTGCATAACTCAAGAAAAAGAACCGGCGGCCGTCCGGCGCCCACTTTCCCAGATGGTCCCAACGCTCGGGCTGGTTGACCAGCCGGCTCGGAGGCCTGCCGTCGAGAAAGACCTGCCGCGTATACCCCATGGTGACGTGGTACGTCAGCCTCTGACCGTCAGGGTGCCACTCAAGGCCCTCCTTCGATGCGCCGGCAGATGTGAGTTGTCGCGGCTCACCTCCCGACGCGGGCACCACGACAACCACATTGTTGTTGCCCTCGTACCCGTCGGGGTAGCCGAACGCGGCGATGAACTCGCCGTCGGGCGACCACCGCAGGGACTGCTCTTGCCAGCGGGGCAGCTCCGCAAGTTTCTTGGGCGTGCCGCCGCCGGAAGGTATCACGTAAAGGCCGGTCCCGTGCGCATATGCAAGGAGAGAGCCGTCCGGCGACCAACGCGGCCAATGCGCCCACTCTGTACTCCCTTCAAATTCAAGCAGCAGCCGGGGCTCGCCCCCGCGTGTGGTCACGGTGAAGAGCGCGGCCTCGCTGCCTATGTGCCGGAAGTAGGCGAGGGTTGCGCCGTCGGGCGACAGATCGAAATCGCGACCGATCCTTTCGGCCAGGCGCAGCGGCGTACCGCCGTCGCTCGGCACCGCGTATATTCCTGGGCCACCCGGGTCGGATTTCAGAAAGTATAGGACCTGTCCGTCCGGAGAGAGTTTTGGCTCCCGACCGCTCGCCACACTTCTGCTCTCCGTTGGACGGGACGCGTCCGCCACATGGATCGTCCTATCCATTCTTGTAAGAAGGAAGGCGATTCGCCGTCCACCCCCGATGAACTTCGGATAGAGGGCCGATGCACCGCTAAAGAACGTCACCTGCACGGGATCGCCGTGCGGAGCGCCCGTCTTCGGGTCGATACTCAGTTTCCAGATGTTCCGTCCGCCACTCGCGTCCGAAGAATAGTAAAGGCTGCTGCCGTCCGGTGCCCACGTGAGGCTGACGAGAAGCCCGGGAACGGTCGTGAGGCTAACGGCCTGGCCGCCTGTTGTGGAAAGAAGCCGTATCTCGGAGTGCATCCCGACCAGATGGGTATCGGTTCGGACCTTGATGGCCAACCATCGGCCGTCCGGAGAGTAACCGCCGAAGGAAACAGGCATGGATGTGTCTAATGGCATCGTCTTGACTCCGCTGCCGTCCAACGAAACCGTGTGTACGCCGCCCCTGTCTGAATCCAAGTACGAGAGGCCCTGCCCGTCGGGCGTCCAGCAAAGACCGTGGATCTCCCGCATGGTCGGACCGATCTGGCGGGGCGTGCCGCCGTCCGGGCTGACGACGAATATTGCAGCAACCCGGTTTCGCTCTCGTGCTGCTGTTTCTGTTCCCGACCCCGCAAGCCTGTCCGCTACGTACGCGATGAGGCGTCCTCTGGGGGACCAGCTCGGATAGCGGAAACCCTGCCATGGTCCAAGGTCGTTTAAGAGCGGCCGGACCACAGAGCCGGACTGCTCATAAAGGTAGAGCTGGCCCGGCGCCCCGTCTCTTACTTCATAGAACACGCCGCGATCGCCGCTCGGGGAGATGTCGAACGACGGCTGGCGGACAGAGGGGCCTTGAGGAACGTCGCCGAAGAGGATCGTGTACTTGGGATCGTGATTGGCACCTTCAGACGCGCCGTTGATCAAGGCGCCAGCTACGCTCTTGCCCGAACCGAAACCCGCCGAGCCCATCGAGAAGAGATAGGCGATCGCGATGAGGGCCGCCGCAGCGGCGATCGCCAGTACGTAGGCAAACCGGCGGCGCCTGGCCGCTGTAGCCGTGTCCCCGTGGTCGTTCAGCTCATCGCGGCCCTTCAACCAGGCGTCGAGCTCCGCCTTGAAGGCATAGACCGTGGCCCTCTTGCTGTGAACGTGACGATGCACCGGCAGCCCCTCGGTCTTCTCCCACCGACGGACTGTGCGGTCTTCGCGATCCAGATAGGCCGCGATCTCCTTCCATGAATCAAGGCGGCCGCCCGCTGCTGAGTCGCGAGGTTCGAGTGGTGACTCTGAGTCTGGCATGGTGGCCGACAACCTCGTGGACGGAACTTCGAGCGCTGGGTTAGATTGTATCACAGGTTGCATGGTACGGCCTCTCTTGGCGGACTATGGCGGTCAAAAACGGGCATCGGAGGCCATGTCCGCAGATGCCCGTTGCGCATTTCTCCGGGGTCGCGCATCTTGGGTGTAGCGGCAACCGCGGCGTCGAAGCGGGCCTGCATTGGCGGGCTCAAATCAGAGGAAGGAGGACGTTCGTGGTTGGCGTGAATTCGTGAATGAGAAAAATAAAATGAAACATATGAACAAACTTGTTTTGGTCGGTCTGGCGGTCCTTGCGCTTCCAACGCTTGGGCGCGCAAACCTTATAACAGATGGAGGGTTTGAGCTTAATCCCCTCCAATCCTTTGGGTTCCCTTTAGGCCCCCCGTTCGTGCCTGGAATCTGGGGAGTAGAGTATGCCGCTCGTGTCACGACTGGGCCCGGCGGCATTATTCCCAAGGCGGGCAACTGGATGCTCGATATGAACAGGCTTGGCGGCGTCGTTACGCAGGGGTGGCAATTCAATGACATTACCGGCCTGGAGCCACTTCACAAGTTGGAAGTGGAAGCCTGGTATAACTCGGACGCGGACGCTGCTGTGGCCAGACTCAACGTGGGTTATTATAAGTTCCACTTTGCCCAGAGCTTTCTGAGCGGTGACAGCCGGAGTATCACTTTAGACGATGACCCGACAACCTGGGAAGGGCTGTACTTCCTTTCGACGATCCCTCAGGATGCCACCTGGGTCCACTTCCAGGTTATGTTTGACAACAACTCCCTCAACAACCCCCTCGGCCCTAACTTCTCCGGGTTCGTGGACAGCGCGTCGCTCGGGGTCGTTCCGGAGCCCGCCTCGATGTTCGCGCTCGGCATCGGCCTCGCAGCGCTCGCCGCGCGGCGACGCAGTAAAGTAAGGCTCGCGCGAGCCCGCAAGTGATCCGCTGCCCTGCCTCCACATCCCCGCGCAGCGTGATGTGGAGGCAGGGCAAGCATCCCACAGTTGAGGTGGGGATTGGCAATGAGGAGCAAAGAATGAATATGACACGTAGGACCAAACTTGCTTTGGTCGGCCTGGCGGTCCTTGCGCTTCCAACGCTCGGGCACGCGCAAAACCTTCTAGTATACGGAGGGTTTGAGACTGATAACGTCGTACCCCTTGCGGGCATTGTGAACCCGCTCCAGCCTGGACTCTGGGGAGTCGAGCGAGCCGTTCGTGACACGGGTCCGACCGGCGGCGTTATTCCTTATAAGGGCAACTGGATGCTCAAAATGGACGACCCTGGCGGGGTCGTTACGCAGGCGTTTCAATTCGTTGACATTTCGAACCGTGGCACCCTAAACGAGCTCGAAGTGGAAGCCTGGTATAACTCGGACGCGGACGCTGCTAGGGTCAATCTCATAGTGTCTTATTATAGGACCAACCTCGACTGGTTCAACGAGATAAGCGTTGACAGCCGGGCAATGGTTTTAGACAATGACACGTCAACCTGGCAAGGGCTGTACTACCGTTCGGATATCCCTGGGGCTGCCAACTGGGTTGGCTTCCAGGTTAGTTTTGTCAACACCACGATCGGAGCTGACTCCGGGTTCGTGGACGGCGCGTCGCTCCTGCTCGTTCCGGAGCCCGCCACGATGATCGCGCTCGGCATCGGCCTCGCGGCGCTCGCCGCGCGGCGACGCCGAAAGCAAGGCTAGCGCAAGCCCGCAAGTGATCCGGTGCCCGGCCTCGACGAGAGGCAGGGCACCGGTTCTCATCCCTCGCCACTCGCCAGCGACGGCGTGGGCGACCTGGCAGCCAATGTCCCCTGTGCATAGCATGATTCGGCAACGAAACGAGCCTTCTGACTAGCCGCCAGCGATTGCGCCGATGATTAAGAACGGCTCTCCGCCTGTTGCGATCGCGTCGGGCAAAGGCGTGTCCGTGGGATCGAGCGAGAGGTCTTCGCCGCATGCGAAGAAGCGGAGGAACGGGCGGCGTTTCTTTGTCGTGTGGTCGCGGATCGTCCCTTTCAGCATCGGGTACTGCGACTCGAGAGCATCGAGTATCAAATCGATAGTCACAGCACCCGATAAATCAAGCGACACTTCCGCTCCGACTTTCGCCAGGTTGCGCAGGTGGTGCGGCAGAACGACGCGGACCTGTTTAGTTGGCTGATCGCAGTTTGCAGTTTGCAGTGGCATCAGACTGTTGATTTCAGATCCTCGGCGTCTGCTTCGACACCGTAGTCAGTCCGAGTTTCCTTCACCTGACTCTGTTCAAGTTTCTTCAAGAATCCGTTGATCATCTTGCTTATCTCTACGATCTCTTCAAGTAATTCCTTCGCCGTGTCCGATTCGATGTACCCAAACCGCAGTGCTCCGTCAATAAGAGTCCTCAGTTCGAACGCTGAACCCCTTGCATGAACGACCATGGCCGCGAACGCCCGGTTCGTGCTCTTGCCATAACCTTCTGCTATGTTTGTAGGAACGGAGCAAGCCGCTCGGCGGATCTGGGAGACAAGCCCGAACCTCTCGTCGTCCGGAAACGTTGACGTAATGCGATGGAGACGCTCCCATAGATTCATGCCACGCTGCCAAATCTGAAGCTTCTCATATCCGAACACTAGCTTTTCCTCCATTGCTAACTGCCCTCTGCCAACTGCCAACTACCCCAGCGTCTGCACCTCGACGGAGAGCACACTTGGGAAGTGCTCGTTGATCGCCGTCCAGTGGTCGCCCGAATCCGGTGAGACGTACAGCTGACCGCCTGTGGTTCCGAAGTAAATGCCACAGTCATCAAGAGTGTCCACGGCCATCGCCTCGCGCAGGACGTTGACGTAGCAGTCCTTTTGCGGCAGGCCGTTCGTGAGCGCCTCCCACTCGTTGCCGCCGGTCCGGCTGCGGTACACGCGGAGCTTTGCGTCCGGCACGAAGTGCTCCGAATCGCTCTTGATCGGAACGACGTAAATGGTCTCCGGCTCGTGGGAGTGGACTTCGATCGGGAACCCGAAGTCGCTCGGAAGGTTGCCGCTCACCTCGTGCCATTGCTCGCCCGCGTCGTCGCTGCGCATGATGTCCCAGTGCTTCTGCATGAAGAGCGTGTCGGGGCGAGAAGGGTGGAACGCGATGCGGTGAACGCAGTGGCCGACCTCGGCCTCCGGCTCCGGCATCATGTCCGAATGCAGTCCCTTGTTGATCGGCTTCCATGTCTCGCCGCCGTCGTCGGTTCGGAACGTGCCAGCTGCCGAGATGGCGACAAAAAGGCGGTCAGATTTGGAAGGGTCGACGAGGATGGTGTGGAGGCACATGCCGCCCGCACCTGGCTGCCAGTCCTTGCCGGTCGTGTGCTTGCGCAGCCCGCTGATCTCTTGCCACGTCTTGCCCGCGTCGGTGGACTTGAACAGTGCGGCGTCTTCAACCCCCGCGTACACGGTGTCAGGATCGGTCAGCGATGGCTCTAGGTGCCACACGCGCTTGAAGACCCAGGGCACGTCCGAACCGTCGAACGTCTTGTGGGTGCCGGCGACCCCTTCGTAAACGAACTTGTTGCTCTCTCCGCCCGACATGCTCTCCCGCTCGGCCTCAGTGCTCCCTGGCGTGTCCCAGGTCTTGCCTCCGTCGTCGGAGCGTTGGATGATCTGTCCGAACCAAGCGTTCGTCTGTGAAGCGTAGATGCGGTCGGGGTTCACAGGCGAGCCCTTCAGGTGGTACATCTCCCAGCCGCCGAAGTGGGGACCTTCGATCTTCCAGTCTCGGCGCTTGCCGTCGGACGTGCAAATGAACGCACCTTTCTTGGTTCCAACGAGGACTCTGACGCTGCTCATGATCGCCTTAAACTGTACTGTGTCCGCAAGATCGTACCTGGGTACGCAGGGGTACGTTGCGAAAGTAAAGGCTTCGTTTACTGGAACGTACTTGAAACGGCTTTTAAACGGTGGGAGAACAACAATGGGCGTGAAGCGAAGGCGTCGAGACCCTCAACCCGTGGAGCGGGTTGAGGGATAGCGCCCAGGATGAGGATCCGATTCGCAGAATTGGGCCGGGCTAAAATAAACCGTATGCGCCCGTGGATCAAGCGTGTCCTGCTCTTCGCGCTTCTTGGCGCGTGCTCTGGAGCGTTGGCGGCGTGGATCGCCTATGAGGTCCGCGGGCCGGTGAACATAGGGGATACCTTCGGCGATCTGGACCTGAAGATCAGCGTAGACGACGTCACGCTGTCCGACGAGCCCTGGGCGATAACGGCCTTCATTCTGCTTGGCGCTCTCGTCTGTGGAAGCATCGCTGTGGCCTACGTCTCGCGAAAGGGGGCTCGGCGCATGTTACAGGCGGTTGCGGTCGCGGCCCCGCTTGGCGCACTCGGCTGTTGGGGCTCTCGTTGGCTGATGGACCAGATGATCTACAGCATCGCCGACGCGCGGTACGGAACCCGGGAGATTTCCCTCCTCGAATTGACGAGCGTGACGTTCTTCCCTGGCCTTGTTTGGCAGGTCGGGGTCGCGCTCGGACTGACCATGCCTGTCGTGCTGGCCATCGGGCTGAGCAGATTCACGCTGCTGCGGGGCCTGCTGGGCTCCGTCTTCGTGATCGTCTTTGGCCAGATCATAGGCGTTGTTGTCGCACTGTTGGTCGTGATCCTGATCGTCGGCATGATGTTCGGCGGCACCACTCCTAGCGGGGATGCGAGCGGCTACTTGCGGTTCGTGGACGTGCTGTACCTGTTCAACCTCGGCCTAGGCGCCGGCATCGCATTCGCGGTCGCAGAGGCAGTGTACAAACCCGTTTGGCTCAAGTCGTTCCGCGGTCAGACCGAGGGTCGAACGTGGGCGTTGCAAGGTGCGATCAGCAGGATCGGAAGTCAAGAGGGGATCGAGGTGCTGCTGCCAGCCGACGGAACGATCGCACCCGTGCACGCGCAGATACAGGCCGGAGAGGACGCGCACTACATCGTCGATCTGGCCGGCGATCTGAAGGTCAACGGACAGCCGGTGCAGACGCAGTGGCTGAACGACGGCGACCAGATCGGAGTGGGCTCGGCGATGCTGCTGTTCCGCACGCGATTGCAAGGTCAGAAGAAAGGGAAAGAAGTTCCGCAGACCGTCGCGATGTCGCCCGCGCCGATCCAGATGCCGGTGCTGATCGACGCCGTCGGGAACGAGCACGTCCTGCACAACGGGGTCAACGTCGTCGGCAGGGACATCGGTTGCGATATAGCGATGACGTGGGAGAGGGGAATCTCGCGGACGCACGCCGAGCTCATCGTCGATCAGAACGGCGTGACTGTCAAAGACCGCGGATCGACGAACGGAACTTTCGTCGACGGCGAGCGGTTGCAAGCGCCGACGGTCCTCGCGCCAGGGCAGACCGTCACGTTCGGCAAGGTCGCCTGCAAGCTGAAACAGAACCGCCTGGCCTAATGGCCAGGCGGTCGAAGTCGAAGCCGAGAGCGCCTACTTTTTCTTCCGCCGCCGGAGCAGAGCCGCTGCCCCGAGGGCGAGCGCGGCGAACGTCGCCGGCTCCGGGACTGCCGCGACCTTGTTGGTGCTCAAAACGAGCGAGCCGCGGTCGCCTAGGTTTCGGTTCCACTGGAAGGCGAAAGTCATGTCGCCGCTCTGCGTCTCGCCGATGCCGTTGCCCGCGGAAGTATTGAGGTTATATCCAGCCGTGCCGGTGATGTCGTCGAGAACGTCTGACCACAGGCTCATCTCACTGAACTCAGGAATGGGCGTGGCACCAGTCGTCACCCCAAAGTCGCCCTCGAACTGCATGATCGTCGAACTGTTCTGGCGCGTGGCGGTATCTCCGGTAAACGTGCCGGCGATGTCGAAGTCCTGGTACTGGAACAGTCGCAGCTCGATGCCGAAGACGGTCTCGAATACGACTTGCTCAGCCAAGTCGGCACCGGTTCCGTTGCTATTGGCCTGTAGAAAGTAGTTTATCGTCACGGTCAGGTCGCTGTTTTGGTAAACGACTTCTGCACCTTGCGTGCCGAACAGCGTGACCGTCGGATTAGGGTCGATCGTACTGACGAGCGACGCTGTGCCAGCGTCGCCGTCGCGGAAGTACCAGCTGTTTTCAAAGACTTGTTCCGTTCCGCCTACGATCCAGCTAAAGATCGTCGAACTGAACTCGTCAATGTCGACCGTGCTGCCGTTGTGCGACAGCGCGATCTGCGCGTGCGAGAGAGCGCAGCCCAGAACCGCTACAACGACGAAAATTCCTCTTCGAATCATAATAAACCTAACATGGCGGATGCCCACGGCCATCCGTACCCGACTACATTACCGGACAATATCCCTTGCGATGCTGTTACTATTACCAGTATCTCGAATTTGAGTACTATAGAACTTGAAATGCTGGGCGCGTTGTGGCAGGCCTTCAACCCTTCTCCGGAACCACAATGCCGACGATAACCGGGCGTTGGCGGCACCCTTTCTGTATCGCGCGACGCATCGCGGCTTCGACCGCCTCCTGCACTACGTAGGCGTCCTTCAAGCTAGCCGAATCGAGGTCCTCGAGCGCTTGGCGCACGTCCGCCATTCCGTCGTCGACCACCTCGGACGGTCCGCTGAATCCACGAGTGACGACCTCGGGGCTTGATGAAACTACACCGCGCTTCAAGTCTATACCGATCGAGATGATCACGACTCCATCGTGGCCGAGCGACGACCGCTCGCCCAGCACTTTGTCCGTCACCGCGACGTCGCCGTGCTGGTCGATCAGATGCTCGCCCCATTCGATCTTGTCGTCGAACCACGCCTTCTTCTCGTCGAAGCAGAACGGCTGCCCGTTCTGAATCTCAAAGATTCGCGCCTTCGGCCAGCCCATGTCCATCGCCATCTCGCGGAAGATGTGCTGGTGTCGCGGCTCGCCGTGGACCGGGACTATATAGTATGGGTTGGTGAGGTTGACCATCATCTTGATCTCCTCCGCGTGGCCGTGGCCGCTGACGTGGATCGGCGTCTCGCTTTCGTAGACCACGTTCGCTCCCTGCAGGAACAGCCGGTTGATCGTGCGCCAGATCGCGCCCTCGTTTCCAGGGATCGGGCGGGCGGAGTAGAGAATCGTGTCCCCTTCGCGGATCTGCATTCGCCGGTACTCGCCACGCGACATCTGGCTGAGCGCCGCCATCGGCTCGCCCTGGCTGCCGGTCGTCAGGATCACCAATTTGTCCTCGGCGTAGCTGCTCATTTCGTCGAGACGGATGAACGTGCCCTCGGGGATGTGTACGTATCCGATCTCTGCCGCGAGCTGCAGTGTGCTCTCCATTCTTCTGCCGGCGACGGCTAGTTTGCGACCGGTCTCACGTGCGACGTCGAGCGCCTGCTGCATGCGGTGGACGTTGCTGCTGAACATCGTCATCAGCACGCGGCCCGGCGATTCGGTGAACGCCTTCCTCAGCCCGACGCTCACCTCGCTCTCGCTCGGGCTCCAGCCGGAGCGGTCGATGTTGGTCGAGTCGGAGACGAGCGCGATGACCCCCTCCTTGCCGACCGCCGCGAGCCGAGCTACATCTGTGAGCTTTCCGTCTACGGGCGTGAAGTCGAATTTGAAATCGGCCGTGAACAACACGACGCCGAGAGACGTGCGGATCGCCATCGCGCAAGTCTCGGGGATCGAGTGCGTGACGCGAATCGGCTCGATCTCGAACTTCCCCGCCTTGATGATCTCGCCGGGCTCGATGATGCGCAAGTCCGGCTCGATGTGCCGCATGCGCTCGGCGAGCTTGCTGCGGATCATCGCTGCGGTGAACTTGGTCGCGTAGATCGGCACGTCCATCTCGGGCAGCAGGAAGCTCAGCGCGCCGACGTGGTCCTCGTGCGCGTGGGTGCAGATTATCGCCCGCACCATGTCCCGGTTCTCGAACAGGTACGTGAAGTCGGGGATGACGATGTCGACGCCGTAGTGCTCTTCGTGCGGGAAGGAGATTCCGCAGTCGATGACGATGATGTCGTCGCCCTGCCGGACGACGGTGCAGTTCTTGCCGATCTCACCGGCTCCCCCAAGAGGGATAATCTGAACGAGGCTCATTCGCAGTCGCTAGGGTACCCGTGGGGCGAACACAGGGCTGAGAACTGTCGCTGCCAGAACAGATTCATCTGACGACTTCGGCTTGGCTTCGGCGGTGTCCGCGGAGGCGGAACGGCACGACGATCCAGCCGATCGCAATCGAAACTGCGACAAGCGGCACAAATACCTGATCAAAATAGGTGGGAATCGTCTTGTATTGAGCCGGGAGATCGCCTCCTAGCGCGTACCAGAGATAGGAGAAGGCGCCGAGCAGGGCGAATGCCAGCCCAACCGCGATAGTGATCCAGCGGAGAAGGCGCGGACCGAGGGATGCGAGATACCACGCCGTTGGGACGAATGCAGCAATTCCAACCATGAGAAGAATGAATTTAAATGTGTCGAGCAAGATGATTCCGGAATTTGGGAGAAATGCAAGAACGACGACTAACACAGGCAAACAGTACGCACGAAGAAGCGTAGCCGCGACGTCACCGAAGTCGAACTCGCCAACCAGGATCCTCTCCCATATCGAAGTCTTGTTGGCCACTAAAATAGTATACGACAGGACTTGCAATCTGGTCGGAAGTGCGCCGATTGGGTACCGTTCTGTCAGCAGCGTCGGGGCGATTACTGCTCAAGAGGGTGGGTTTTGGTTGAAAATTCGCCAGGGCTCTCTGTGCCCGGTGTGCTGAAGTGGGTGTTTATCAGCAACTGCGGCGTGTTTCTGTATAAAGCATATCAAGGGCTGATCGTGCAGAAGACTGCAACTGGCACTGCTAACCGTGTCGGCGATTACTTGACGGGAAACGAGGCTGTCCTGATGGGCCTGCAACATCTGACCGTTAGCGTCCTGTCCGCCGCGATCGCCTGGGCGTTGTGGTTCTTCTGGCAACGCAACGAAGATTGATCGCTAAATGGGTGCCACGGGTTGTCTTGCAACCCGTGCGCAAGCCACAATCTCACGCATGCAAAGGAAGAAGCTAAGAAGATACGAAGGAGTCTACAATTCTAGGTTCTTGACGTTCTCGTGTTACGAGAGACGAAACCTTCTGGGCTCCCCAGAGGTGAGAGACGAGTTCGTCGCCAGGCTTGAGTACGTCCACTCGAAGATGGCGGTCGACCTGTA
This sequence comes from Armatimonadota bacterium, assembly GCA_022563855.1. NCBI lineage: Bacteria > Bacillati > Armatimonadota > Armatimonadota bacterium. The sequence goes on along the minus strand of JADFMN010000005.1, from coordinate 110,787 downwards.
CTACTGGGTCGTGATGCTGAACCACGTTCACCTGATCGTTCGGCCGGCGAGCGAGGACGCGACGATCGCGCAGTACCTCCATCTGCTCAAACGGACGTTCGCGTACCGCCAAATGAAGTTCTTGCGCGCCTGCGGAATCGAGATTCCTCGGTTTTGGCAGGCAGGTGGAGGATACGACCGAAACCTTTATTCGGACGAAGAGTTCAGTGAGAAAACCGACTATATCCACGAGAACCCCGTCCGAGCGGAGCTTGTTCTGAGAGCAGAAGATTGGCGGTGGTCCAGTGTTGGGTGGCCGGAGAAGTTCTGGACTCAGTTGTAGTTTTGTGAACGGGCGGAAGCGTGTAGCACGGGTTGCGAGACAACCCGTGGCACCCGGGCGAGACAACCCGTGGCACCCGGGCGAGACAACCCGTGGCACCCGGGCGAGACAACCCGTGGCACCCGGGCGAGACAACCCGTGGCACCCGAGCGAGACAACTCGCGGCACCCGGGCGAGACAACCCGTGGCACCCATTGAATGACGAGCGGAGAATAGCAGCGCGAAGCCTAGTTGGACGTCAGGCCCGGTAGGTCATATGTAGATGAAGCAGCGGCTCAGAAAACCGCCTACGCACTGTCGGCCAACTCTTCGAAAACCATGCTTCGGTTGCGGCCCGCGCGCTTGGCCGCGTACAGCGCCTTGTCAGCATGTGTAATCAGCTCCGTTGGCGACATCTTCCGCTTAAACTCTGCGATGCCGAAGCTCGCCGTGACGGTCCTGTTCTTCCAGCCGAATCCCTCGATCGCAGCGCGCAAGACTTCTGCCCGCTCGATGGCTATCTCGATCGAGGCGCCGGGCAGGATCGCCATGAACTCTTCCCCTCCGTACCGAGCGACGACGTCCTCTTCCCTCACGTTCTCCATGAGAATTTTGCCGATCAAGCGCAGCACTTCATCCCCCGCCTGATGCCCGTAGTCGTCGTTGAAGCTCTTGAAGTGATCGACGTCCAGCAGGATGATCGCTAATTTGCCCGTTCTCTTCTTCTTTGACTTCTGTATCTGATTTCGTAGGATTTCCTGCAGGGTTCTGTGATTGATGAGCCCCGTCAGTCCGTCGGTCGTCGCCAGCTCATGCAGGTGGACGTTCGCGGTCTCCAAGTCCTTCTGCTGTTCCTCTAACAGCTGGTTGTATTCGTTGATCTGCTCCATCGCCGCTTCGATCTGCTCCTGCTGACCGCGGATCATCTGCTCGGCCAGCTTGCGCTCGGTCACGTCGTTGGAGAAGATGCTCACGCCGGCGTCCGTGTGGTAAATCCTAAACTCAAACCAGACGTCGTCTTCGGCAAAATAGTAGTCGAATGTTGTTGCCTGCTGACTTTCGAGAACCTCACGAATTCTCGTCTCCAGTATCGTGCCCTCCAGCTCTGGCCTTACGTCGAAGAACCGCCTGCCGATCACCTCTTTCACTGGTCGGTCAAGCAGCTTGACCGCTGCTGCGTTGACGAACTGGTACCTCAAACCGCGATCCAGCGCAACGAACGCGTCCTTGATGCTTTCCAGAATGTTTCCAATGTTCCGGTTCGCCCTGGCCGCTGCCGCCTCGGCCATTTTCTGCTTTGAGATATCGACACATGCGATCAGAGCGCCAGTTGGCTCCGATTGCCTCGCACGGAGCGGGAAAACGCTCAAGAGCAGCTTCCGGTCGGCTCCGTACGCGTTCTTGACCGTCATCTCAATGTTATTGGTTGCTCCTCCGACGAACGCTTCCTTCACGAGCTTGCCAAGCATCACGTCGTTTTCGCTACCGAGGAATCGACCGTAGACCTGTTTTTGGACAATCTCCGCGGCAGCGACATTGAATAGTTCCGTCGCCGCCAAATTCCATTCGTAGATCGTCCCGTCTGCATCCACCGAGAAACAGGCGACCGGCATGCCTTCGAAGAGCTCGGCAAATCGCGACGAGGCCGTTGCCAGCATGCGGTTTGCCTCGTTCACATCTTCGACCTCTTTCACCACTTCGGCATGGCTGATCTTTAGCTGTTTGTTGTCGGTCTGCAACCTCCTGGACTGTTTCGCAAACTGCACGCGCGACTCCTCTAGCTTGCTGATCGTGTCGCCAATTCGGGTGGCAAGCGGGCCTGCGATCAACAGTGCCTCCACCAATAGCAGCACGACGACCAGCAACAGGAGAATTGCTTGGGTCAAACGCGTTCTGCTCATGCTCTTGCCGGCAAACTTCTCGATGTCTGAGATCGCCGATTCGACACCTGCCCGGTAAGCCCGATGCTCGCCTGCTACGCGATCGAGCGTCACACTCGTTCCGACTTGCGCCGGGATCATGCCCAGCAGAATCGAGCAGCGCATCTCGATTCGGTCTGAATCGACCTGCAACTCTGCGAGCCTCTGATGAAGGGCAGCCGGGACTCCCGCGGTCGCCGCCGCTTCAGCAATTCGCTCATGTGACTCGGCGAGGCGGTCGAACAGGCCGTTGGCGACTGCTAAGTCCTTCGGCTCCCCGGACTGGCTGGCCAGCGCTGTTTCCGTGACAAGACCATCGACGATTCGCAGGTGCTGCTCGATCGACGACAGCAATTGCATCGCAGATCGATGCTGATCCATGCTCCGCTGCAGCGCCGTGTGCCCAAACGCCACGATAAGCCCAACGACAACGAGGCCGATCAGGCATCCGTACCTTACGAGTTTTCTGATATCTCGCGCAGCGGACGTCAAGTTGGATAAACCCATCCTATAGGTTCAATCATCGGCTGTGAGAGGCCCGCATCTCATCGATGCCGAAACCTATCCACGCGAATCTGTCAGATTTGCTGGGCTCACAGGCACGGGCGACTAGCTGAATTGAACCTGTGGAGGTTATGCGGCGGGAACTGCGAATAGGCTGAAACCACTCAGGCCACCTCGCTCTAAGCGGGTGGCCTGATATCTGCGATAGCCCGAACCTAGCGCCGGGGTCTGAACCTGGCGTTGACGTCTTCGCCGTCTCTATCGCGGCGTCTTCCGCCCCTGCGGCGACCAGCGTGGCCAGGCGGACGTCATTCTCCGTGTCTCGATGCCATTTGGAGTTGCCGTACTAAAGATGTCGCTTGACAGCGGGGCGTCCGTCGCGACCACTGATATGTGCTCCGTCGTCCATCTAGTTCCAATTTCGGGAAACTCGGGAACTTCGATGTCCTCGCCGATGCTTTCCAGCACGTCTTGCAGGAACTTACTTACCCCTTCCGGCCCCATGTCTTTCAGCACCTGCATGACCGGCTCACTGTCGTATTTGAGTCTTTCGACGAGTCCGGTCGATACATTGATGTCTGCGACAACGTGGCCATATAGGTAGGCCCCGTAAAACTTGACGCTTTGCAGCGTGCGACCGTCGGCAAGCGTCACACGAGGACCGTACTCGATCTCCTGCCTGTCCAGAATGGCGAGTTGGTCAAGGTGGTCTGAACCGAGGAAGAACTTGTACAAAAGGCTTCCGCAAAAATGGGGGTGGTTCATCTGCATGCCGGGAGACGTTCCAATGTGGCTAGTGGCCCTGTACTCAAGGGCTTCAGCGTCCTCGCTGTCATATTCAAGAAGCGTCGTGCCGTCGCACACGGAAACTTGAGTGTAGCCACGATTGCTGGAAGTCACGGCGTACTTGTCCGGGCCCTCGATAAGGACAAGCCTAGTCCTGAGATCTCCTTTCCCCATGTCCCAAAGAACCATTGCCTGATAGGTCTTGAGCTTCGCGTGCTGATCCATGCTCCACTCGAGGAACTGCTTCGCGGTCATCTCCTCTCGACGATCCTGTTCTGCTAGGGCGGCAGGTGTGAGAAGCGCAATCACGCTTACGATAAGGACGCTAACGACCCTGGTTATCACTGTTCATTCTCCTTTAGTGCAAATCGATTGCACCGGCTCAATAATACAACAAGCTCTGGCGGAATGAACCGCCAGAGCATGAATTGTGCCTTATCTCGACCTTAGCGCCGAGGCCTGAACCTGGCGTTGACGTCTTCGCCGTCTCTCGGGCGACCTCGTCCACCGCGACCGTTGTCGCGTCCTCCACGTCCGCCGCCTCGTCCACCGCGGTCACCGCCGCGTCCGCCTCGTCCGCCGCGATCCGGCGGACCGCTGGTCTCGACCGGATTGTTCATCCGTTCGTGGTCGGGGTTCAGTCCGATCGCCGTGAGGTTTACGCGACCCATGTCGTCGATCTCAGCGACGCGCACGTTGATCTTGTCGCCCATTTGAACAGCGTCGTCGGGCCGACGAATCGGCTTGTCGGTGAGCTGGTCGGTCGGGACCATTCCGTCTCTGCCGCCGGGCATCTCCACCATCGCGCCGCGACCCATCAGTCGCGTGACCTGGCCGCTGAACTCCATGCCGACCTCGATGCTGGCCGTGCAGGCCTTGATCATGGTCAGCGCAACTTCCGCAGATTCGCTGTCCTCGGATGCGACTAGCACCGTGCCGTCTTGTTGGACGTCGATCTGGCAACCGCTCTCTTCGGTGATCTTGCGGATGTTCGCTCCGCCCGGACCGATGAGCGCACCGATCTTGTCGGGCGCGATCTTGTGCGTGTACACACGCGGCGCGGTCGGCGAAAGCTCGCTGCGCGGTCCTGGAATCTCCTCTTCCATGATGTCGAGGATCTTGAACCGTGCGTCCTTCGCCTGTGCGAGCGCGTCGATCAGCACCTGTTGCGGGAGATCAGCCAGCTTCGTGTCGAGCTGAAGCGCTGTGATTCCGTCGCGCGTGCCAGCGACCTTGAAGTCCATGTCGCCGGTGAAGTCTTCGACGCCCTGGATGTCGGTCAGTATCTGGAACTTCTTGCCATCGGACATGAGCCCCATGGCGATGCCCGCCACAGCCCCAGTGATCGGCACGCCCGCATCCATGAGAGCAAGCGACGATCCGCAGACGGACGCCATCGAGGACGAGCCGTTGGACTCCAGCACTTCGCTCATGAGCAGACAGGTGTACGGGAAGTCCTCCTGGCCGACCGGAACGACCGGCTCGAGCGCTCGCTCTGCGAGCGCGCCGTGTCCGACTTCGCGGCGGCCTGGCCCGCGCATCATCCTAACTTCGCCGACCGAGTAGGGCGGGAAGTTGTAGAAGTGCATGTACTTCTTCTCCGAGACGCTCTCGTCGATCGAGTCGATCATCTGTGCGTCTTTCGGCATTCCGAGCGTGAGCACCGTCATGACCTGCGTCTGGCCGCGGGTGAACATGCCGGAACCGTGAACGCGAGGGAGAATGCCGGCGACCGCTTCGATGTCGCGCAGCTCGTCGGGCTTTCGTCCGTCCGGTCGCTTGCCGTCTTCGATGATCGACTTGCGGATCACCTTCTTGACCGCGGCGTTGACCGACGCTTTCACTTGACTCAGCTTGTCCTCGTCGTCGGCGTACTTCTCTTCGTACTTCGCCTGCAGAGCTTCCTCGACGTCGTCCATCGCGCTCTCGCGCGTGGCTTTGTCGGGGCTGAAAAGACCGTCGGCGATCATCTCGTACTCGTTCTTTTCGATCTCCTCGATCAGATCCTCGTCCGGCTGAGCCAGCTCGATCTCGCGCCTGGGCTTGCCTGCTTTCTTGGCGAACTTCTCAAACTCGCCGCAGATCAGCTTGATCGCGTCGTGCCCGATTTTGAGCGCCTCGACGATCAGCTCTTCGCTGACCTCCTTTGCGCCAGCCTCGACCATGCTGATCGCGCCCTTGTGGCCGGCGACGATCAGGTCGAGCTTGGACTCTTTCAGCTCCTCGTTCGACGGGAACAGGACGAACTCGCCGTCGATGTGCCCTACTCGAACGCCCGCGATCGGGCCGTCGAACGGGAGGTCCGACACAGCCAGCGCAGCGCCTGCGGCGCAGATCGCCAGCACGTCGGGCGGCACGTCTTTGTCGACGGAAAACGCCATCGTGACGATCTGGAGATCGTGGCGCAGTCCTTTAGGGAAAAGTGGTCGGATCGGTCGGTCGATCAGCCGGCTCGTGAGGATCGCCTTCTCGGAAGGTCTGCCTCCGCGCTTGACGAATCCGCCAGGGATCTTGCCGATCGAGTATTTGCGCTCTTCAAAGTCGCAAACCAGTGGTAAAAAGTCGAGATCCCGCGGGTTCTTCGACATGGTCGCGGTGCCGAGCACGACGGTCTGGCCCATGCCCAAAAGCACTGAACCTCCCGCCTGCTTTGCGACCCGACCAGACTCGATGCTGAGGGTCTTGCCCCCAACTTCGAAAGTATGGGTGTGAATCATTTAGCCTCCTGCTATGTCTAGTGAAGCTTCACTTCACGGATGCCGAGTTTCTGGATCAGCTGCCGATACCTTACGACATCGGTCCTGCGAAGAAAACCTTCGAGCTTGCGTCGTTTTCCGACGAGCCTCAAAAGGCCCATCCTAGAATGGTTGTCCTTTTTGTGGGTGCGAAGGTGGTCTGTGATCTGCCCGATTCGGGCCTGGATGACAGCAATCTGAACGTCCGTCGAACCAGTGTCGCCCTTGGTCAGGGCGTTCTCTTCGATGATCGCAGATTTCTTAGCTTGATCTAGCGGCATTCTCGTCTGTGCGAAGCCTCCAATCAACCTGCGCGAGTGCGATAGCAGTCGAACAGGCGAAGCCGTGCGCTCTAGTTTGCCGCTCTACGCAATCTCCCTTGAGAGACTCCGTACAACGGCAAGTCAGCTCGCTCAGCCGATGTGAATGATACCCTCTCGCGAACTGACGGTCAAGGACCTCGCGGGTGTAGGGTAGTGTCCTGATCTGGACACAATTACTCTTCTACACCGCGTTCTGCGTTCAAATCAAGGCGGCATCGATGCTCCTGGGCGAGCAGAGGAACGTCCGCGTGCAAGAGTGATAGTGCTTGTCGGGCGACGTCTCAAGTGGAGCGAGTTGGTTGGTTTAAATGAAGCGGAGTGAGCTGATACGCCACCTGGAAGACAACGGGTGCTCGTTTTACAAAGAGGGCGGCAAGCACTCGATTTATAAGAAAGGCAAGAAGACTGTCCCTCGGCGCCGAAAGATAGATCGCTTCCTGGCAGAGAAAATCTGCAAGCAACTCGGGGTACCGAAGCCGACCTCTCGCTAGGGGGCGAACCGAAACTCCTGGGATTCTACATAGGAGTGCGACTTGCGCTTGCTTAGCGCGAGTTCACGTCGAGCGATCATCAGTTCGCTCATCGCGTCCAAAACCATCTCGCGGGCCTGCTTCTTAGTTCTGCCCTGAGAGAACGCGCCGGGCACCTCTGGAATCGAGGCGACCCACCAGCCGTCTTGGCCCTTCTCGATGATGATCGTGAACCTCTGAGTCATAACGCTACTAGTAGTATACGGTCAACACACCTAGTGCGATAGCCAAAAAGACAAAAGCGCGCTAGGTGAAGAACTCACGGTCAAGTACCCTGCGGGTGTTGTGCCGGGCCGGAGTGTCGTAGAATTATGGTGATGGGCGTACCGAATGGAAAGTGGAACCGTTGGATGATCGTGGCATATTTGGTGCTGGTCGCAGCGTTCCTCTTGTCGATCCCCACGGTCTATGAGGAGAACTACTACGTCTGTGCGAACACGCTCTCTCGCAGAGGCCATACGGAGTGGCCGTTCGGGCGTGAAACGTCGCAGTGGCAGACCGCTTCGCCGCTCGAAGAGTATTTGCCTGCCCACGCCTCCGACCGAATCGTCCACGATTGGAAGTTCAGCAGTGCAGCGGGAAAGAACCTATACGGGCAAACGACCGTGTTTTACGACGGGGCTGGGACAATCGGCGACCTGATAGCTTGGGACCACTTGGAGGCTTGGATTTCCGCGAGCAGCAAGGAAGAAGTGCTCGGTTTCTATGAGTTGCTGAAGGCCGGAGACCGTGAGCGGATACGGGAGAAGATCGCAGAGGTCAGCGCGTCCTGGCTCCAGAGTAAAACTGAGTCGAGACCAAATTAGGACAGCACCGTGGGTGTAGAATCCGCAACATGGACGTTGCTGTGGTCGGCGCTGGCAGTTGGGGGACCGCCCTTGCGCTCGTCCTCGCCCGCAACGGCCACGAAGTCGGGCTGTATGGGCGCGAATCGGAAACTCTGACTGCGCTCAAGTCCTGCCGCGAGAACCTGCGGTACCTGCCCGGTTTCGTGCTCCCAGACAACTGTGAGATCCATGAGCTGACGGAAGACGCCGTGCCTGCTCCGATCGCCGTTCTTGCCGTACCAACGACCGCGGTCGAAGAGGTGCTGCCAGCCGTGAAGGGGTCGGAGATCGTTTGCATCGCCAGCAAGGGGCTCGTCCAGGCGACGTCGAACCTGCTGAGCCAACTTGTTGGCTCCGTGCTGCCAGATGCACGGCTGGTCGCCCTCAGCGGCCCGAACCTCGCCCGCGAACTGGCGCAGGGGATTCCGACGGCTGCTGTGGCGGCAAGCAGCGATGCGGAGGCGGCCGAAGCGGTCCGGAACCGCTTCATGTCGAGGAACTACCGCGTATACCTATCGGACGATATCACCGGAGTCGAGCTCGCCGGAGCGATGAAGAACGTGATGGCGATCGCCGCAGGAATGTCCGACGGCCTGGGATTTGGGAACAACACCAAGGGGGCCTTGCTCGCGAGAGGGCTGAACGAGATGGCGCGGCTGGGCGAGGCGATCGGCGCAAGGCGAGAGACGTTCATGGGGCTCGCCGGGGTCGGAGACCTGTTCGCAACCGCCGCAAGCGACTTGAGCAGGAACAACAGAGTCGGCTACGGTCTCGGAAAAGGCCGCGCACTGAGCGCCGTGCTCGACGAGATTGGGCAAGTCGCCGAGGGCGTACAGACTTCGCAGATCGCGGTCGGAATGGCGAGGTCGCTGCAGGTCGATGCGCCGATCACGCAGGTGGTCGATGCGGTCGTGCGCGGACAAATGGCTGCGCGCGACGCCGTGGTTGCGCTGATGGAGCGAGCGCCGACCAAGGAGACGATTACTTGAGCGCAACGCCGGTCGTGATCGGTCTGGGGGCGAACCTCGGGGATCGGAGAGCCAACATCGGTCGCGCGATCGAGCTGCTCGCCGGAAGCCTCGTCATCGAACGCGTCAGCGGTCTGTACGAGACCGCGCCCATGTACATTTCCGATCAGCCGCCGTTCTTGAACGCAGTGTTATCGGCGCGGTGCGAGATCGGGCCGCTGGAGCTAGTCCGTACGCTCAAGCAGATCGAGCAGCGCGTCGGCCGCATGGAGCGGATCAGAAACGGTCCGCGCGAGATCGACCTCGATCTGCTGCTCTACGGTTCGCTCGTGCTGGCCTCGCAGACGGACGCTCCGGTCGTCGTACCGCACCCGCGTCTGGGCGAAAGGCGGTTCGTGCTGGAGCCGCTCATGGAGGTCGATCCGTACGCAGTCATCCCGCAGAACGGTGCCGTCGCAACCCTCTTGCAGAAGCAGGACGTACAAGCACAGACGGTGAGGAGAGTTTCGGATGCCCCAATACCGATACCGTGCGCTCGATAAGACCGGCCGCGAGGTCGAGGGATCGATCGACGCGGGCGACGCAAACGCGGCTGTGCAACGACTCAGTTCTCAAGGTCTGCAGATCAAATCGATCGAGGAGGGCGTGCAAGTCGTCCAGCGCCCGAAGCCGCCCCAGCAGCCTCCCGTCCAGCTACCACCGGACGACCCGATCCTCAAGCAGCCGCAGCAGCGGGTCCATATCCAACAACCGATAGACCCCGCCGCGACGGTCCAGTTGCGACAGCGCCGGACAAAGCCATCAACTGACTCAGACCTGTACTTCGTCTTCGCGCAGCTCTCGAACTTGCTCAACTCGGGCATATCGCCGGCGGAGTCGGCAGCAATGCTCTCTCAGCGGAATCAAGATGCGAAGTTCGTCGGCCCACTGCGGCACATTGCGTCCATGACGGCCGAGGGAACGGCACTCAGCACGGCAATGGCCCACTACCCCGACCTCTTCCCTGCCGGAATCGTCGGCGGTGTGCGCGCAGGCGAGAAGGGCGGTTACCTGCCGGAGGCGTGCGAGGTGATCAGCAAACAGCGAGACGAGGCGAAAAAGCTGAAGACTCTGTTCAAGTGGCCGCTCATGATAGGGGCCGCGTCTGTTTTTTGTCTAGGGCTGGTGGTCGCAGCCGGCAAGGGGATCAGCAGCGGAATCGATAGCTTCGACACCGATCCAAGCGGGTCGGGCAGTGCGGTATGGGAGGGGATGTTGCGCGCGATCTTCGGCCCGGTCGGCATCGTGCTGGCTGTGCTGGTAGCAGGATATTTCATTTTCCGTGCGCGCTGGATGCAGTATGAGAACACGCTGAAGCGGCACGACGTGGGGATCAAGGTTCCGCTTTTTGGGCTCCGCGCGAAGAACGAATGCCTGGCGATTTTCTCGTGGAACCTGGGCAGGCTCGCCAAAGCTGGTCTCAGCCCGTTTGCGTCCTGGCAGGTGGCGGCGGATGCCGTGCCAAACGTCGCGTACGCCGATGACCTGCGCAAGGCTGGGCAAGGGATGTCCGAGAATACGAAGTTCTCCGAGCTGTTCTATCAGTCAAGTCTTTTTCCGCACGAGGTCGCGGCGACAATTGAAACTGGCGAGATGACCGGCAGCATCGAGACCGCGCTCGAACAGGCTATGCAAGTCGCGCGCGACAGGCAGATAGAATCCGACCGACTGCTGAAGTTCAAGTCCGGATGCTGGATCGCGCTGCTGATGTTTGCCGGTCCTGCGCTGGGCATCGCGATCTTTTATCACTACTACTTTAGCAGTCTCTTCCGAATTCTGGACTAGTAGGCCGTATATTAGTTAGCAGAGGAATAAGTTGCCGATCTATCAGTACAGCGGAATCAACGCCCAGGGGCAAATTGAGAACGGGATGATGCCTGCGCGTTCGGAAGACGCCGTTCGCAAGCGCCTACAGTCGAAGGGCATCAAGATCAGGGAGCTGACTTTGGCGCAGAGCGGAGGCGATCCTCTCACAGAAGGCTCGATCGGCCAGGTATTCAGCCGCTCCAGTGAGAAGTCGTCGCAAGAAAGCGCGTCCGCCGATCGCGCCGGGGTGCCGCTCCACCACCTCCAGTTCTTCTTCCGCCAAATGTCGAGCATGCTGAGCGCGGGCATCGCTCCATCGCAAATGCTCGCGACCCTCTCCGGGCAGACGCAGAACGACAAGCTGCGATCGGTGCTGCTGGAAACGAAGACCGCGGTCGATGCAGGCCAGCAAATCAGCTCTGTGTTCGAGATACATCCTGAAGTCTTCAGCCCGCTGATGATCAGCATGGTTCACGCCGGAGAAGAAGGCGGATTCCTGGCGGAGCAGTGCGGGAGGCTGAGCGAATACATACAGCGCGAGATCGAACTCCGAAACATGATCCGTCGCGAGACGCTGTATCCCAAGATCGTCGTCGTCAGCTCAATCTTCATAATCCTGGCTGCAAATTGGATCATCTCTGCCGTCGGGCAGACCGGCGCGCAGAAGCTCTGGTCCCCGCTCACGCAGCTCTCAACCTGGATCATCATCGCCCCGATCCTCGTGGGCCTGTACATCTATTTCCAAGTCATCAAGAAGAACGATCGGGCCAAGCGCCAATGGGATTCGGCTGTACTCAAAGTTCCGTACATCGGCAACATCAGTCACGGATTTGCGATGGCGAAGTTCGGACGCTCGTTCGCAGCGCTCTACGGCAGCGGCGTGCCAATGCCGAAAGCGTTGCAGCTATCGGCTGATGCATGCGGGAACGAACACCTTCGCGCACAGATCCATCCCGCAGCGCGGGACCTGGAATCGGGAACCGGGCTTACCGATTCGCTCGCGATGACAGGCGCGTTTTCGCCGATCGTTCTTGACATGACGCGCACGGGAGAGACGACCGGCAACGTCGACGATATGCTGAACAAGATGGCCGAGTTCTATGAAGAGGAGGGTGCGATGAAAGCCCGCCAAGCGGCAGTCGTCATTGGCGTCCTCGCATTCATCATCGTCGCCGTTTACATCTCCTACGTGGTCATCAAGTTCTACACCGGGTACGCCAGCCAGTTCTAGAGTTACCGACCGATGCCTGACCATTACGAAACGCTCGGTGTCTCGCAGAACGCGACCGCCGACGAGATACGGTCTGCGTTCCGCGGGATAGCGCGACAGCACCACCCGGACGTCTCCGACTCTCCGGCTTCAGCTGAGCGGTTCTTGGAGGCGAAGGACGCGTACGACGTATTGAGCGATCCCGACCGCAAACGGAACTACGACATCGCGCAGGGGCACAGGCGCGAGCAGGAGGCAAGACAGAGAAGACAGCGCGCACACCGAGCCAGCGACGCCAGTTCGCGAATGCGACAAGCGCAAGCTCACCGAACAAGGAGCGCCGAGGCTCTGCACCTCAGCATGCTGCTCAATCAGCACAAGTTCAATCAAGCCGAATCGCTGGCGCGGCAGATGTTGCGCGACGATCCGAAGGCTCCGCTTCCCTACGCAGTGCTAGCAGATATCTTCCGCGCTCGCGGAGACTTGCAAAGAGCGGAGCAGCACTACGCATACGCCGCGCAGTACGCCCCGACGAACAGAGCGTATCGACAAAAGCACATCGAGATGACCGAGGCGCTGGCGCTCAGAACCAAGCAGAGCACGGGCGCCCCCAAGGGTCCGATGGCGCTCGGCGTTGCGGCGTTCGTCACGCTTGTGTCGTGCCTCTACGTCGTACTCTCGGGGGCGACTCCTGCGTTCCCGGCCTTCGCGCCGATCTCACTGTGGCCGCTCAGCTTAATGGTGATGCTGTTCGTCTCCGGCATCGCGATCGGGGCGTCCCTGTCGTCTGGGGGATTCCTCGACGTGTTCGACGCCAACAGGGGCTCCGCAGTCATGCGCGTTCCACCTGCGATCGCTCTGGGCATGATAGCGCTGCTCAACTACTGGATCGCCGTGGTGTTCTATCTTTTTGTCGGGGTAACACAGTCGGTGTTCAACCCATCGATGACGCGCCTGCTGGCTGCGACCGGCGCTGCGCTGGCGTTCTTCGTCGTTGCGATTTGGATCGTCAACGCAGAGGCGGTCAGGCAGACGGCGCTGTGGGGAGGGAACGTTCTTTACCTTGGATCAGCCGTCGGCTGGTTCGTCGCCGATAGCCTGAAGCAAGCAAACTGATAATTTCACCAGGCAACAATCGTGAGATTCGGCAGTACCATGACATCATGAGTTCTCGCGCCTGGTTGGTCTTGGCTGCTGCGACCCCCTTAATCCTGAGCGGATGCGGAGGTCTCGGCTTTGGCAGCGCCGTGCCCGTGTCGTATACGGTAGTCGAAGTCACGGTTGCCGGCAGCCCGTACGTCTCACCCGCCGGGATGTCGTCCAACGGCCGCGTTGTCGGCGTATACCGAATCAACGCTTCGAGCGCGGACACCGCGTTCGTCTGGACTGTAGCCGGCGGACTGGTCGACCTCGGCACGCTAGGCGGACCGACGAGCGAAGCGCTCTCGGTCAACTCCGTCGGGGACGTCGTAGGCCAGTCATCGAACGGCACATCCGATCGCGGGTTCGTGTTTACCGGCGGCTCGATGACCGACACGGGCGGACTTGCGGCGGGGAACAACTCGCGCGCGTCAGCGATCGGCGATGAAGGCACGATCGCCGGCAGCGCCGTCAACACGTTCGGCGAAGAGGTGCCGGTCGTGTTCGATCCTTCCGGATTTGTGATTGTGCTCGCGCGCCTTGGCGGCTCCGATGGACGGGTCACTGCCGTTTCGGACAGTGGCGTGATGGTCGGCTGGTCAGAGACCGCTGGCGGACAAACTCGCGCGGCGCGGTGGACGCAGGGAGTCGTGGTCGATCTCGGCTCGCTGGCGAACAGCGACAGCGTTGCACGAGCTGTGAACAGCATCGGCCAAGTCGCTGGCGAGAGCGTTGACGGCGTCGGGCAAACGCGAGCGTTTCTGTTTCACATCGGCCAAATGAAAGCCCTCGCGCTTCCGGTCGGCGCTACGGGGAACAGCGCTTACGGACTGAGCGATTCGGGAGTCGTCGTCGGGTCGGCAGTTCTCGGCGGTACGGAGACGGCTTACGCGTGGTACCCCGGCAATCAAGTGGTCGATCTCAACGCTCTGTCCGTACTGCCGGCTGGCTTCACTTTGACGCGCGCAGTCGGAATCGACGACGACGCGAGAATCGTGGCGATCGGGTTTAACGCTGGCACCGGCGAGACAAGAGGATTCCTCCTGACCCCTGTGTTCTGATCGCGCATCGGACCGTGCTCGACTCCGTCCTTGCTACAGGATCGCTTGGTTTGCATCTGCCCCTCTCTTGGGCTACACTCCCTGCATGATTTCGCTCATCGCACTCGCAGCGATCAGCAGCCTCCAGGATGCTGAACCGATTTCACTTTTCGACGGCAAGAGCCTGAACGGTTGGCACCAGGACATCCCAGACAACGATAAGAGGGACAGTCCGGTCGACGCGTTCACGGTGCGCGACGGGGTTCTTGTTAGCCTCGGAACTCCGCGCGGGCATCTGATCACGGACGCCTCGTACTCCGACTACAAACTGGTCGTCGAGTACCGCTTTCCTGGTGAGCCGGGGAACTGCGGGGTGCTGGTCCACGCTTCGAAACCGAGGCGTCTCTACGATATGTTCCCGCAGTCGATGGAGGTGCAGTTGCAGAGCGGGCACGCGGGCGACTTCTGGTGCATCGGCGAGGACATCTCCGTGCCCGATATGGTCAAACGTCGTGGGCCGAAGGAGAAGTGGGGCGTCGAACCACCGATGAACCGCCGCATCGTCAACCTCACCGACGGTTCGGAAAAACCGCTCGGCGAGTGGAACACGATGGTGATCCGTTGCAAGGGCGACACGATCACCGTCTGGGTGAACGGCGACCTCGTCAACGACGGAACCGGCTGCACGGCGACAAAGGGGCAGATCGCTTTGCAGGCCGAGGGGGCGGTGGTCGAGTTCCGGAAGCTGGAACTGACGAAGCTCACGGCCATGTCATCCTGAACGGATCTAGGTCACGGCTCTCATCCCTCCACACTCGAAGTGTGGAGGGTTCTGTGCCTGAGTGCGCCGCGACTATCGTCTGTCGTGCGTCCGTGGGCTAGACTCTTGGCATGACTGCTATCATAGTGCTCGCTGCTCTAGTTAGCGTCCAAGAGCCAGAGCCGTTCTCGCTCTTTGACGGCAAGAGCCTGAAAGGTTGGCACCAGGACATCCCGGACAACGACGGCAAGGACAGTCCGGTTGATGCGTTCACCGTTCGCGACGGTGTGCTAGTCAGCCTTGGCCAGCCCTTTGGGCACTTGATTACCGACGCACAGTACGAGAATTACAAGCTTGTCGTCGAGTACCGGTACTCGAAAGAGGCGGGCAACTGCGGAGTGATCGTGCACGTCTCTATTCCCCGTTTTCGTAGCTTCCTGCCGCAGGGCGTCGAGTGCCAGCTTCGCAGCGGTAGCGCCGGCGACTTCTTCCTGTTCGGCGAGACGATCTGCCGGCGGTCCGCGCCCGATGAACCGCTGGGGCGCGTTCCGAACATGACAGACGACTCTGAGAACGAGGTCGGCGAGTGGAACACGATGGTCATCGAGTGCCGCGGCGACGAGATCAAGGTTTGGATGAACGGCGACCTTGTCAACGACGGCGTCGGCTGCTCGGTCTCCAAAGGCCAGATCGCGCTGCAGTCCGAAGGCGCCGAGGTCGAGTTCCGCAAGCTCGAAATGACGAAGCTTTCTGGGTGACGTAATCGGCGGGAATCACGGACGCCCTAAGCCAACGATCCTCGCCGATGAGAGCCCAGGTCACCCAGGAGCACAACCCTCCATCGGCCCGAACGAAGCGCGGCTAGACGACCCACGGATACAGACGCTAGTACTCGCTCGCCGTGTCATTCGTCTTTGGAGACATCCCATGACGGATCGAAGTTCACTTTCCTTAGGTCTTCCATGCACCTCACACCGCTGTCCACAAATCCGACCATCAGACAGCCGTCAGGAAAGACCCTCGACCCATATATCATGGCGGTGGTCTCTGGAACTGCCACATCTGAGAGCAGCATTCCAGCCAGCAGCCGATTCGGGATGATCGTCCCTCCGTTCGGATTGCGCGTCTCGGGAATTCCGCCTTTGGGAACGTAGTACGCGCTGCTGAAGAATTGAGATGCGCTGTTACTCAGGTCTTGGTGTGTACTGAATTTGTGCGGCAGCCGGTCGTCGTTATCAGCGGCGTACAGCATGAGAGCGGTCGAGATATGCTTGACGTAGGACAACGTAATAGTCTTGCTGCGATCCGGCCTGTAGAAGAAACCATGTCCGCTCGTGCAGAAGCCGTCCAAAAGCAGTACCGCAAACACAGCACCGATTCCGATGCCGATCTTCGCCAGTATGTGCATCTTCTTCCGTTTCGTCATTTGTCCTTCGAACCGCGAAACTGCTTGCCCCTGAGATCATTATACGGCGAACAAATCGCAATGAACGCAATCTTCGTGCGGATACACTAACTTCTGTGCTCGCGATTCTGAACATATTTTTCTTCGTGTTCCACACGGTGCTGATCGTGTTCAACGTGTTCGGTTGGGCGCACCCGAAGACGCGCAAGTGGAATTTGGCGACGCTTCTGCTCACTCTAGCGAGTTGGGTTGGGATGGGGATGTTCTATGGGATGGGCTACTGCATCTGCACCGACTGGCACTGGCAGGTGCGCGAAGCGATGGGGATCAAGGAGACGGCAACCAGCTACATCGTGCTGCTCGTGCGCAACGTCTCGGGTTGGGAACCGCCGGTCGCGCTGGCGAACGAGGTAGCGAAGTGGGTGTTCCTTTCCGCGCTAGCGATGAGCGTGGGGTTGAACCTGTGGGACTGGAAAAAACGAGCAGTGTGCCACGGTCAGGCCCGATAAGGTTTGTCCGTGCTTCTGTGGCTCTTGGAACCCTCAACACTGCGAGTGTCGAGGGCTGAGAACTCCCTTCCATCTTGCGCCGATGTACGTGCGGCGGAGGAGGGTAGCAGAACTCTCGGAGTGCGCGGACGTGTCCGCGCTATTGATAGTGGTGGAAACCCGATTCCGGATCCGCGGAAGAGCTCCGCTAGCGCTATGGAAAGCTCCGACGCGTCGGAGCACTCCGAAAGACGTCCCGCGCACGATTCATCGCGGCATTCGCTCTCGGTACAATCCGCGCACGATGCCGATTGAGCAGTGGACCGCGGTCGATGAGTACTTCGAACGGCTCTTTATCGGAGACGACCCTGTGCTGAGGGCCGCGCTGGCGGACAGCGAGGCGGCGGAGCTGCCCGCGATCAATGTCACGCCGTCGCAGGGCAAGCTGCTGCATCTGCTCGTGAAGATGACAGGCGCGAAGACCGTTTTGGAGGTCGGGACGCTCGGCGGTTACAGCACGATCTGGATGGCGCGCGCGCTGCCCGATGGCGGGAGGCTGACGACGATCGAAAATGAGAAGAAGCACGCTGAGGTCGCGACCAAGAACATCGAGCGCGCGGGGCTCTCGGACATCGTCGAGATCATCAACTCGGCGGCGATCGAGGTACTGCCGACCCTCACTGACAGAGAGCCGTTCGACCTCTTCTTCATCGACGCGGACAAGGAGGGCACGGCGGCGTACTTCGCGTGGGCGATGAAGCTCTCGCGGCCCGGCAGCGTGATCATCGTCGACAACGTCGTGCGCGAAGGGGAGGTGATCGACGCGAGCAGCGAAGACGCCCAAGTGAAGGGGATCAGGCGGTTCAACGAAGTGCTCGCCGCCGATCCCCGCTCGACGGCGACGGCGATTCAGACCGTCGGGGCGAAGGGGTACGACGGGTTCGTGATTGTGCTGGTCGAGTGAGGGAGGGGCGAGGATCGAAAGCCGTGCGGCAGGTTGTCGGCTAAAATGGGTTTGACAGAGCCGGTCGTTTCGCCGTCGATCCAACAACCGTACTCCGGCGCGGATGTCATCATATGTGGGATGCACAGGACACTGGACGCCACGGTCGCAGCTGTCCCGTTTCCTGCGAGGCTCCACACAGGCAAGGCAGTATGAAGAAGCTAATACAGAAGGTCGTCACGCGCTCTTTCAACGCAATCGGCCTGGACGTCGTCCGCCAGGGGCACGCCAGAAGATGGGGTTCCCGGATGCGACATGCCAAGGATCTCGGCTTTTCGCCTAAGGCGATCTTGGACGGCGGCGCGTTCCGCGGTCTCTGGGCCAAGGAAGCCGCAGAGATTTTTCCGGGCGCCCAGCTCGTGGTCGTCGAACCGAACCCGGTGCTGCAAGAGATCATCGCGCGAAACGTCGCAGGAATCAATCCCGCGCCGAAGATCGTAGAGGCCGCGCTAGGCGAGACGTCGGGCACCGCGCCATTCAACATTTGGCACGACGCTGACAACGATCAAGGGGCGTCTCTCCTGGATCATGTGTCAGGCAAGGCGGGCAAGGTCGTCGACGTCAAGGTCGAAACCCTGGACGGCATTGCAGAGCGCCTCTCTTTCAAGCCGGAGCTCCTAAAGCTCGACTTGCAGGGTGGCGAACTCGCCGCTTTGAACGGCGGCCAAGAGGTTTTGCGACACGCGGAGCTCGTTCTTGTCGAGTTCGGATGCCTGGAGGCCTACGTTGGAAGGACGACGCCTCGGCAGCTCATCGACAAGTTGTACGACAGCGGCTTCTGCCTGTACGACATCGTCGACATGCACAACAGGCCGTACGACGGCGCCCTGACGGGAGGGGACTTCTTCTTCATAAGGACGACAAGCGCGCTGAGGAGCCACAAGGGGTACGAGTGAGGCGCGCTCGAACCACCGGGACAGATCGTGCATGAAAGTAAAGATCTGCTACAAGCGCCGTTCGCAAAAGCGAGCGCTCTACGCGTCCGAGAACGGGTTCTCGTTGGTCAAGGGTTTCATGCCGCACACCCAGAGCAATGAACTGTATTTCGAGGCCGTACCGGCAAGTATGTGCCTTCAGGCAACATCGAATAGTTCGTCATTGCGATCGCGTCATGCGATAAACTAGCGTGCAAAGCATGTTGTCGCTAGTTGTTCTGTTATTGAGCGTCCAAGACGATCACATCGGCGTCGGTGCGACGCCGATGCCCGGCGCGGGGGCCATCATCGACGGCACGCGCAGGACGCTGGATGACAAGTGGACCTACTGGGAGGGGCCGCGGTTCGCCTCGGAGCTGCCGATCAAATGGAAGATCGTCGACGACCCGGTGGACGATGGCAATGCCGTCTCTACGTTTGACCCTGCGGCGGCAGGCGGCAAATACGGCGCGGCGGACATCGTCACGAAGAAGAAGTACCGGGACTTTCGCTTGCACATCGAGTTCTTGGTTCCGCTTCCCGGCGGCAACAGCGGCGTGTACCTGCAAAACCGATACGAAATCCAGATACTCGACGGCGACAAGACCAAGCACGGAATGGGCGCGGTGATCAACGAATCGGAGTCACCGTACGACGCGTACAACGGCCTCGGAAAGTGGAACGCCTACGACATCACGTTCCGCGCTGCACGGTTCGTTGATGGCGTTCGCACAGAAAAAGCGATGGTGACCATGTACTTCAACGGGATAAAAGTCCACAAGAACTTCCCCATCGACCGCGTGTGGGGCGGGCCGAACTCCGGGATCGACGGCGCGGGCGATGGCGCACCGGCCGACACTCCCGGCGGCTTAAAGCTCCAGGCGGAAGGGCACAACGTGCTTTACCGCAACGCCTGGATCAAGGAGCTGCGACTAGACGAGGCGGACACGGACTTTCACGAATGAGAGCAAACGTACGTGCGCCGGAAACGACTGATGTCCTCGTCGCAACGTTCTACAAGTTCGTGCGGCTGGACGACTACCGCCAGATGCAAGCGCCGATCTACGACTTCTGTTTCGAGATCGGGCTGTACGGCACGATTCTGCTGGCCGAAGAGGGGATCAACGGCTCGATGAGCGGCTCGCCACAGGCGATCGACGCCCTTCTTGAATTTCTGCGAAAAGATCCGCGGCTTGCGGACTTGGAGGCGAAGTTCAGCCGGCACGATGACGCGCCGTTCAAGCGACTGCGCGTTCGCCTGAAAAAAGAGATCGTCACGTTCGGCGTCCACGCAGATCCGACCGTGCGAGCCGGCACTCGAGTCGCGCCCGAGGACTGGAACGATCTGATCGCGCAGGACGATATCGTGCTGCTCGACGCGCGCAACGACTACGAGTGCGACGTCGGTACGTTCCGAGGAGCAATCGAACCGAAGATCGCGGAGTTTGGCGAGTTCCCATCTTATGCCGACAAGAACCTAGATCCGAAGAAGCACAAGCGCGTCGCAATTTTCTGCACCGGAGGAATCAGGTGCGAAAAGGCGAGCGCGTACTTGCTCGGCAAGGGGTTCGAGGAGGTGTACCAGCTCGACGGCGGAATCCTGAAGTACATAGAAGCGGTGCCGAGAGAGGAGAGCCTGTGGCAGGGCGACTGTTTCGTGTTCGACTACCGGGTGTGCGTCAACCACGACCTTGCCGCGACCGGCCACCGAATGTGCGAGGCTTGCCAGTGGGCGGTGCCGCCCGGCATCAACGTCTGTGAGAATTGCGGGGCGGAGGCGATGATGCTGTAGAATCGGCCCAAGGCTAGTGGGACGGCCTAAAGTCCCTGTCACCGCGCCCGCTTGACACTCATAGGCCGGGAGAAGCGGAACGATGACCGTGCGCGGTCGTTAACAACGATTGAAAGAAGAATGCTTATGAAAACGATTTTGAAACTTTGTGCCGCAGTGTCTGCGGTTATCTTCGCCACTTTTTCTCTGGCAGACACCTACGCCCTCAACATCGGCATCAGTGATTACCCCGATGTCGTCGATGAGAATGGCGACCCGTACCTCGACGAGAACGGCGACCCGATATCGGATGATCTCTTTGGCTGTGTCAACGATGCGAAGCTATACAAAAAGCTGCTGATGGAAAAGTACGGCGTTCCGGAAGAGAACATCCGGATGCTCCTTGACAAAGATGCAAACGAGGAGAAGTTCATCGAAGCGTTGCGATGGCTGCTCGAAACAGCCCGACCCGGTGACACCGTGTTCATTTCGTTCTCCGGGCACGGCGCACAGTATGCGGTAGACGACCAACCGGAGGAAGAGGACGGTCTGGAGGAAGTGCTGGTTCTGTACGATACGCTGGTCACGGACGACTTCATCAACGATTTGAACAAACTGTTCGTGGACACAGGCCGTAACACCGTTTTCGTGATGGATAGCTGCTATAGCGGCGGAATCAGCAGAGGCGGCGGGGATGGCAAGCTGCTCGGCAAGAAGTGGCGCAGCACTCGCGACCGCTGGACGGACGGCGAGCGCCTGCGGAAGGCCAAGTCTCACGGAATGTTCACCGCCCGCGAAGAGTCGGCGCTGTTGAACGCGGTCAGGAAACCTCGCTCTATCGAGAAAGGCTCGTTCGTCTTCGTGATGGCCGGTCAAGAGGACCAGACGACGAGCGACGTGCAGTTCGTGGACGACGATCCGCCGGCGCAGGGCATCTTCACATTCGTCTTCGTCATTATCTTGATGGATGATCCGTCCCTCAGCATCGAAGAAGCGATTGAGACGGTGAAGTATGCGCTCAAAGACGCGGACTTTGATCAAGTGCCTAAGTTCGAGGCGAGCGACTCCGCAAGACCGACTAAGCCGCTGCTCGGCGGCTAGACTGTGGGCTGACGGATGTTGCAGCTCTGCTCGCGCTGCTGATCGTCGGGGCCGGGCCCGCCGCGATGGTGGCCGGTACAGCTTGCGTTTCGGCCGTGCCTGGGCTTTAGGCTCTCACCTGGGCACTGATCCTGCGCCCGACCGTCTGATCTCGTCCATCAGCCTCTTCGCGGTGATCTTCCCTACTCCCTGGTTGGAGACGAAGTTGATGACGACCGGAAGGCCCCTGATCTTGTCCGGCGCGGCCTCGTCGTTGGGCGGCATCCTGAAGAACGCGGTCAGAGTGCCGTACTTCTCTCGATCCTCCGGTGATTCCGAAATCAAGAATCCTTGAACAGTCCCGACCTCATTGAGGGTGCCGTACAGCATCCACCGTTTGTCCGCCAAAAGCAGAGTCCCATTCAGTTCGCCCTCTGCGTCGCAGGACCACTCCAGCGTCCCGGTCGCGAACCCCTCGCCGGAAAGACCTTCGACCTCGACCTCTTCAGACCATTCGCCAGCGAATCCGGCAAGACCGCGGGCGAAGACCGTGTACTCTCCGAACGGGCCGATGGACGCCATGGAGTTGCTCAGAAGGTGGTAGTCCAAGAGCTTCGCAGCCGGTGTGGACTCGATGACGCCCTCTTGCCGGAGCCAATACTCTAGCGCGCTCGGGTACAGGTACGAACTCTGCGTGTACGGCAAGGTGTCGAGCGCCTCGACGATGGCCGCCATGTCCGCCGAGCCAGATTCTCCGATCGCGTAGCCCAGGACCAAGAGGCCGACAGGGTCGAAGATGCCGTGCTCTTCCACTACCGCCTTTTCGAGGACGGATCGGTACCGGGAGAAGAGCGGGTCCGTGCCCTGCGCGACCGCGTCCAACTGCTCCCTGTCGTAGTTGACGAGAAACGCGCCCAGCGTGAACAGCACCTCCATCCAACCGCGCAAAGCCGGGTCGAAGTGCAAGCTGTATGAATCGAACTCGGTGAACACAAAGGTACCGGTTGAATCCACGTCGACCTTGTAAAGAAACTGCCAGTCGTTGACCCACATCGGCACCAGTCCAGACCGGTGATACGCCGAGAGCGCCAGCGGCATCTTACAGCCGGGAAGCTCGCCCAAAAGCTCACGCCAGTTCTCTTCCGAAGTTATGACTAGCTTCCAGAACGTGTCCTCGACAGACGAACCGCGGTGCGGAACGCCAGTAGTGAAAATGCCCTCGATCGCCCTCGCACCGTTGAAGCGCATCGCAGCGGCAAGGGCGATCGCGGTGTTCCCCGTTCGAACGCTAGAAGACATGTAGTCTTGCCAATCGCCAACGGATCGGCTGAGCATACCGAGCAAAGGCGACCACATCTCGGCAACCTTCTGCCAGTAATGAGCGCCGGGTCCGCGCGCAAACTCCAGGTAGTTCGCAAACCCTGCCCGTTCGGCGAACGCCTCGCCACGCGCGTTGAAGAGAAGCAAGACCATAGCGTCCACGTCTCTCATGACCCTGAACGAATGAGCCGCGACTTCGATCTTCTCCAAGTCCAGAAGTTCTTCGTCGATCGTCGATCTGATCCGCTGCCATTCGGCGTCGTCTGTCGAAGCGCCGCTCCAAAGGGCATTGATCGTCTTTGTCAACGCGAGGTTCGTTAGTACGAGCCTTTCGAAGAGAGTAGGATCCTGCGGGGAGAAACGTGACTCGACCTCGCTCAGGAACTCCTCCGTGCAGACGCGAAAGTTCTTGAGGATCTTGCTGACGGCGATGGCCGTGAGGCGTTCTGGGAGCATCGGAATAAGCGCGTTCCCTGCCCACTCTTCAACGTCTAGGTAGTCGGCGGCCTGGACGACGCCCTGCTTGTGTATGAGCTTCCAGAGGAGGAGGTGTGACTCGGGCAGCGCACGGGAGTAGTCAGACTCGATCAGCTCACCGAAGCTCGTCCAATCGCGCCGCCTCATGAGCTGGATCCCAACGTGCAGGACGGCCTCTGTCCGAACAAGCGCTGTGCTAGTCAACCCGTACAGTTTGCTGAGCAACGGCTCTGCAGTGGCGAAGTCAACACGACCTACCCTCGCCTCAATAAACGCCAAGTCCCAATAAATTCGAATCCAGTTGTGAGACTCTTGTAGCTTCTGAAAGGCAGACTCGAGCGCGATCAACTCCGATTCATCTACTAGCACAGTGTCGACCAGACTCATTGCGACGTGCACGGCCAGCATCGCCTCATGGTCACTGCTGATTGCCGGAAAAGAACCCATGGCCGCAAAGAATCCTCCGAGCAACTGTGACTGGTCGCCCTCGGCCCCGGCCGTCAGCTTGTGCGTCAGCGTGTAGATGTCGTGTCGCTCCGAATTACGGAACCTGTTCGCGACCCTGCGGGAAGTTGAGTCCAACTCGAAGTCCAGGGCGCTTCTGGCAAACATCAGTGCGGCCCTGGGGTTATCCGGCTCCCGCATGTATCCGGTGCGGAACCACTTGTAGGCGGCCTCCCTGTCGTTTGGATAGATGCGCAAGCCGATCTCGAGAGCAACGGCCGCAGCCTGTGCGGCAGGCAGATCGTCGATGCGCCCGTCCATCTCGCTGTCGTCCAAAGCCGAGACGTTGAAGTCTATCAAGAGATCGAACACATCGTCTAGATAGCTCTGGGGCACTTGCTCCCTGCTCGGAAGGTACGTCGCGGCAAGTTTAGCCGCGTTCTCCTCAATTCCGGCCGCGAGATCAGAAAGCCAAAGGCTCCCCGTCTCGTCCACGTAATCACTCTTTTGGTCGAACGTCTCGATGATCGCCTTGGTGAAAATCCCGTGCCCCAAAAGCGACGATTCGTACGCGCGCGCCCCCGGCTTGCAGCTCAGCAGCAGGCCGATGTTCAGCTCGGAGCAAAGCTCACGGATGCTCAGTCCGAACTCGCCCGACTCGCCCGTGCGGCAGGCGTCGGCCACGATGAGCACGTTTGTGATATCGAGCTGTGCAAGCCTGGCGACGACGGACTGAAGCGAGACTCCCTTCTCTTTAGCTTCGCTCGATCCGACGTCCGAAGGCAACAGGTAGTCCTGTCCATCGCGGGCCACGCCGTGACCGGAGAAGTACAGGACGAACAGGTCGCTGGGAACGGCGGTCGGGTTGCTCGCCAGCGAATCGATCGCGCCGAAAACGTTCTCTCGGGTCGGCCTCGTGCTTTGGTCGCGACCGTCCGTCAGCAGCACGATGTCCTGGCGGTCGAAGCCCATGTGCTCGACCAACAGATCGCTGAACGCCCTCGCGTCGTCGATCGAGAACGAGAGGTTCGGAAGCAGCTTGTACGACTCGACGCCGATAACGATCGCCCGTTTCTTAGACCTTGCTGGCTGCTGGCTTCCGACTTGACTGAGCGCTGCCGACGCAAACAGCGCGAACAGCGACAGGACCAAACCTGTCTTCACAAGCGCTCGGTAACCACGGCCAAGAACGGAGACGGCGACCATCCGTGGATTTGAAGATACCAGTTAGATGCGGCCAGCAACTGCTAGACGCTCATCCGTCGGCGAGTTCGAGATTGCCCGCTCGTAGCGATCTGATACAATGATCGACCGTTGCGTCGTTCCAGGGACTCATCTGGAAGTTGCCGACAGGTTCTGGCCTGATGCGTTCAGGTCGGAAGTCAACCGGATGGCGCCCGAAACAGAAAAACCACGAGCATGGACCGGTGCCCGATCATTCATATAACGACTCAGCGCGGAGTGGGCGCGCTTGTGGATTACCCTGCCCGCTACTCTCGCGAGGTATGGAGTCGAGTCCGAGTGCTGACGATCGACGCCGCAGCGTCAGAGAGTGAGTGGCCGCGAGGCATTTACCTCATCACGAACACGGATTGCATGAGCCGTCCGCAACTCGACAAGGCTCAGTGGCTGTACGAAAAACTCAAGAGCGATCCGAGCGCATTCGCCGTCCTCAATAACCCATCGCGAGTGTTAGGTCGTTACGCACTCCTGCGAAAGCTACACGAACTCGGGATCAACGACTTCAACGTCCACCGCGTGAGGGACCTGCCTGCGCCCGTGCGCTTCCCAGCGTTTGTCCGAGACGAGAACCTGCATCGCGCCAACCTCTCACCGATCGTGCACACACAGGCAGAATTGGATGACGCAATTGCAGAATTGCTAACCGCAGAAAACCACAAAGACGATTACCTCGTCTCCGAGTACATCGACTACCGCGACGGCGATCGGCTTTTCCGCAAGTACGGCGCGCAGAAGGTTGGGCCTCACGTCTTCGGGAAGCACTTGATGGCAGGGCAGCATTGGATGCTCAAGAGAAGATCATCAAGGAGAAGAGCCGTTGGCAAGGATGAACTGCCATACGTACGCGACTTTCCCCACCGTCAGGAGCTAGAGCAGGCCTTTGAGGTCGCCGGCCACGACTGGGCGCGCGTCGACTATTCGTTCTATCGTGGGCGAGTGCAGGTTTGGGAAATCAACTGCAATCCGGCGATGGGGACGAAGTGGAAGCGCGACATCGGTCGTGGAAGGGCAAACAGAGCGACCTACTTACACTTCGACCGGGCGCTGGCCGACGTGGCCAAGGATATCCAACCCGGCCCGCCCTTGCAATTCCAAGTCCCGGTTCGTGATGTTCCAGCGCAACTACAGGGCGAAGGAAGCGAGCCCCTGGTCGCTGGACGAACGACCGAAGTGTGACGCGCAGCGGGAGACCCGGGTTCCACGTGCCTTGTCTGGAGCGCGGCCCGGTCGTTCAGCGGTTCAGCGACCACCGTTCGAACTTGGACGAACGGGGAGCGGTCTCAGGTCGGCGCATCGACGGGTCGTGCTGGCATTTGATCCCTTAAACCGTATTCGCGATACCACGGTAATTTTGCTGGGTCTCCCCATATTTTTGCCAGTATGGAGACTTTCGACGGGCCGTTCGTGAAGAATGGTGCTAGGAGTGATTGCTATCATGAGGCTTTCTAAGTTATTTGGTATTGGAGCGGGTACGGCATTGGCCATGGTCGGCCTTGCGCCGCAGACGGCTCTTGCACAAGTCACCGTCGACAAGGACGGGATTATAACGACCGCCGTCCACATCAGTGGACCATCGTTTGGCTCGATCGACTACTACGGCTCCGGGAACGACGACAACTTCGCCGAGTACGGGATCACGACCTGGAACTTTACGTCGGGCGACTTTGGTCTGAATGTAGCCAGCATTGTGAGCGCTAAGCTGACCCTCACGGTCAACGACCGCAGCTTCTCCGACGGATCGAGTGTGGAGTTCTTCTTCACGCCGGACACTGAGTCCGTCCTGGGCGGCGGCTTTGCAAACCTGGCGTACAACTCGGCCTTCACCAACGGCATCGACGGCACCCAGTACACGAACGCCCCGGTTTCGATGGGCGTCTTCCAGATCACGGAGATGGCAGGACGCGCCGGAGGCGAGATCGACATGTTCAACTTGGACCTCGGTGGCGGGATCGCGGGGGCTATGGTCAGCGCGATCAACTCGGGCACCGACTTCCAGATCATCGTCGCTGCTACGATCTCGGCCGACGACATCACCTACTCGGGCGTTGACAACAACTTCGATCCAGGTGATCCAAACTTGGAGATTACGGCCAACCTAGTGCCTGAGCCCGCGACGCTGACCGTCCTCGCCCTCGGCGCGCTCGCGCTTCTCCGGCGACGGAAGAAGGCCTGATTCTTTTCGGGGTTGTGTTTCCATCCGGGCCGAGCCATCCACCGCTCGGCCCGTCTTCATTTGTCTCGGATTTGTTCGGGGTGGCTCGGAGTGGTTCGGTGGTGTTCGACTCGTGGTGCCATTTGAGCGCCGGAACGAGGCAGTCGCGCGCGAGCTCCTGGACTCACGGATGAGGGATTTCTTGCTGGGCGGCATGACGTCCCGGTGGCAGGTACGCGGCCAGCACCCGATGCTCATCTGGCCCCACACGTACGACGTCAAAGACGTCGAGATGATGCACTGCGCGATGCGGCTGTTCGTGGCTGCTATGCCGGAGGGTGTCGTGGGGAACGACGTCGCTTCGACAGCTACTCTATAGGAGCGTCCGACTCCGAAACTGCCAGCTCGACCGCGTCATCCAGAGACATCTCCCGCCCCTCTTTCACCCACGCGTCGAACGCGTCGTCGTCGCCGAACGCCTCGCGCGCCTCGGCTATGTGGTTCTCGAGGTCCGCGCGCTCGTGAGGAGCTAGCGGTGCCTCGATCTGCTTGCGCAGCGCTTCACACGCGCCCACGAGCCGCGCAGCGTCGCCATATTTCTTCTCTGAGGCAAGTAAGAGCACGGAATACTCCAGTGCATACGCCGCGATCCTCTTGTCTCCTATGTCCATGCATATCTCAATGCCCTCGGACAAGTAACTCCGTGCATCACTGAACTCCCCTTGCCCACAGGCGACGTTGCCAAGGTTTGAGACCGAGGTCGCCGTACCGGTCCGAGACCTTAGCTTTCTTGAGAGCTCGAGGCTCTCCTCGTAATAGGCTCGAGCCGCTTCCAAGTTCCCCGCGCTATAGGCCTCTACACCAAGGTTTCCCAGTATGAGTGCAACTCCAGTCTGGTGACCGAACTCTCTGTGGATTGCGAGGCTCTCCTCCATACTGGCTCGGGCCTTATCTGAGTCTCCGACATGGGTCGCAACCGATCCCAGGATTCGAAGAACCTCGGCCGTGCCTAGTTTGTGCCCCAGTTCCCTGAACAGTGCAAGGCTCTGTCCGGACAGCCTCCTTGCGTCATCAAATTCCATGCGGTATAGTGCGACGCTTCCAAGGCCGGAGAGTGCGCTCGCCTCTCCGCTCTTGTCTCCTAGTTTCCGGTACAGAACTAGCGCCTGTTCGAACAGCTCGACAGCTTTGGCGAAATCTGACTGTCTGTACGCCAGGTTTCCCGCACTGTAGAGTGCCTTTGCCTTGATGCCGTGGTCTCCCGGGTTAGACGAGAGGGCGGCTTGAAACCGTGCCAAGCCTTCGGCCGAGTACCCTCGGATCAGCCAAAACCACGATAACGCGCTTGCCGTGCGGAGTCCCGACTCGGCTCGCTGTGGGTCGATCAAGGACCAATCGAGCGCAGCGCGCAAATTGTCGTGCTCCTCGTCAAATCGGTCGCACCACTCCTGTTGGCCCTTGCTTGTTAGCTCCGGTTCGCCCTCCTCGGCCATGAGCATAAAGTGATCAAGGTGCCTGTCGCGCCAGCTCACCGGAATGTCTTCCTGCGCAAGTTTTTCTGCTGCGTAGTCGCGCACGGTCTCGAGCATCCAGTAGCGTGCGTGACCGCCCGTATCCTCGCTGAGCACGAGCGACTTGTCTACGAGCGAGGAGAGCAGGTCGAGCACGTCGTACTCGGCGACGATGTCGTCGGAGCACACTATTTCCGCAGACTCTGCCGCCCATCCTCCGCGGAACACAGAGAGCCTCTGTAATAGCGCCTTTTCTCTTTCGTCGAGCAAGTCGTAGCTCCAGTCGATAAGCCCTTGCAAGGTCTGGTGCCTCTTGAGAGCGGACTTCGCCCCGCCGGTGAGCAGCCGGAACTTCTGGTCGAGCCTGTCGTCCACGTCCTGCGCCGTCATCGACCTCATTCTCGCGGCCGCCAGCTCGATAGCGAGAGGGATGCCATCGAGCCTCGAGCATACTGCCGCGACCGCCGGAGCATTGGTCTCGTTGATAATGAAACTCGGTTGGGCGAAAAGCGCGCGTTCCACAAAAAGGCGCACGGACTCGAAGTTCTCCATCTCTTCAGCCGCTGTGTCGAGGTCTGGGATCTGCAACGATGGCACGTGGTATGTCAGTTCGCCACCGATACTCAATGCTTCGCGGCTGGTCGCGAGGATATGGAGGCCTTGGCAAGACTTGAGCAGGTGCGCACAGAGGTCTGTACACGCTGCCAGCAGGTGCTCGCAGTTGTCCAACACGATGAGCATCTCTTTGGCGGCCAGCCGCGCTACAAGAGTATCCGCCATGCTCTCTCCAGGCTCTTCCTTGATGCTCAATGCCGTTGCGACTTCGTTTGCAACGAGGTTTGGATCGCTGATCGCCGCCAGCTCGACGAACCACACACCGTTCTTGAACTCTTTGGTCTGGTCAGCGGCGAACTGTAAGGCTAGGCGTGTCTTGCCAGTGCCGCCAACGCCCGTCAATGTGAGCAACCGAGTCTTCTCTGTCAGACTGCGGATCTCCTCCAGCTCACTCTCTCTTCCGACGAACGAAGTGAGCTGGTGCGGCAGGTTGTTCGGCAAGTTGTCGAGCGTGTCCAGCGGGGGAAACTCGCCTTCGAGGTCCTTGTGCTCAAGCTGAAAGACGTCCGCGGGGCGCGCGAGGTCTTTCAAGCGGTGCGCGCCCATGGGGCGCAGGGCCGTGTCGGCGGGCAAGTGGTCTTGGACCATCTCCTTCGTCGCGCCGGAGACGAGGATCTGGCCGCCGTGGCCTGCAGACAGCAACCGTCCCACCCTGCTGAGCTCCACGCCGAAGTAGTCGCCGTCGCGACAGATCGCCTCGGCCGTGTGCAGCGCAGCTCTTACCCGGATCGCTGCTTCTTGCGGCCACTCTTCTTCTTTCAGCGCGAGCTGGACCGCAATGGCGGCGTTGACCGCGGCCCCCGCCGACTGGAACGCGGCGCAGAACGCGTCGCCGACGGTCGTGAAGACGTAACCCCCCCGGTCCTCGATGCAGGACCGCAAAATCATGTCGTGCCGCTCCAACGCACGCCCCATCGCCCCTGGCTGGTCCTGCCAGAGCAGCGTCGAGCCCTCTATGTCCGTGAACAGGAAGGTCACGGTGCCGGCGGGCATATCACCCATAGCTAAGTAGCATTATGACTCCTGTCCCTTCCCGGTATCATCTCAGGCTGGATGGCCAAGCGGTACTACGTCACCACGCCGATCTATTACGTCAACGCGGTGCCCCACGTCGGGCATGCGTTGACTACGCTCGTCTGCGACGTCACGAAGAGGTGGCACAGAATGCGCGGGGAGGACGTTTTCTTCCTCACGGGGACCGACGAGAACGGGTTGAAGGTGATGGAGGCGGCCGAGGAGGCCGGTGAGACCCCCCAGGCGTTCGTCGACCGGATCA
This sequence comes from Armatimonadota bacterium, assembly GCA_022563855.1. Classification (NCBI taxonomy): domain Bacteria; kingdom Bacillati; phylum Armatimonadota; species Armatimonadota bacterium. The sequence goes on along the minus strand of JADFMN010000005.1, from coordinate 80,201 downwards.
GCCAGAGCTTCATCGAGGCGTTCGACAGTTTGAACATCGAGTACGACGCGTTCTTCCGCACGACCAGCGAGCGGCACAAGGAGGCTGTCACCGAGTTCTTCAACAGGCTAAAAGCGAACGACTACGTCTACCTCGACAACTATGAGGGGTGGTACGACGTCAGCGCCGAGACGTTCGTGAAGGAGTCGGACCTGGTCGACGGCAAGAGCCCCGACGGCAACGAGGTCCGCAGGGTGAAAGAGGAGAACTGGTTCTTCCGGCTCTCGGCTTTCGAGGACCGGCTGCTGGAGAAGATCGAGGGCGACCCGAACTTCCTGATGCCGCCGGGCCGTCGCAACGAGGTCTTATCGTTCGTCAAATCCGGCCTACGCGACATCTGCATCTCTCGCTCGAACCCCGGTTGGGGCATCCCCGTGCCGGGCGACGAGAAACGGGTTCTTTACGTGTGGTTCGACGCTGTTATTAATTACTTGGCCGCGACCGGCTGGCCCGAGGACGGCTGGGAGGACCTGTGGCCGGCGGACGTCCACTGGATGGCGAAGGAGATCTACACGCGGTTCCACGCGACGATGTGGCCGGCGATGCTGATGGCGGTGGACCTGCCGTTGCCGAAGACCGTGATCGCGCACGGGTGGTTCACGTTCAACGAAGCGAAGATGAGCAAGTCGAAGGGGAACGTGCTGTCGTCTTCTGAGCTGATCTCTCATTTTGAGGACGCGGGTTGTTCTTCCGGTTTGGCTGTTGATGCGGTGCGTTATGCGCTCGCGAAGTCGCTGCCTTATGACAACGACACGAACTTCACTTACACGGAGATCGACCGTCTTTACAACGCGGACTTGGCGAACGATCTTGGCAACGCTCTGAACAGATCGCTGACGATGGCGCACAAGTTTGTCGGCGGCGTCGTGCCGGGCGGTTCGTGCGATGCAGACGCGATCGCGGCTATATCCGATACGAAGAAAAAGTTCGAAACGGCGATGGAGACGCACCGGATTCAGGATGCGATTGGTGCGTCGATCGACGCGGCGCGGTTCCTGAACAAGTACGTAGACGACAAAGCGCCGTGGGCGCTTGCGAAATCCGGCGACCCGGCGCTGGCGCAGGTGATCCGGACGATGCTGATGCTGCTGCGCGCGTCGGAGGGTTTGATCCGTCCGTTCATCCCATCTGCGGCGGACGCGTTCGCCGCGCAACTCGGCTTGCCTCCGCTGACTTCATGGGATGAGATCGGCCGGGAGGAATCACTGCCAGAAGGGACGAAACTCGAGCAGCCCGTGCCGATGTTCCCTCGTCTTGAAAAGAAGAAAGAAGACGCTCCGAAAGAGAAGAAGGAAAAGAAAGTGAAAGAGACAACGACTATAGAACAGCCCGACGAGATCGAGTTCGCTGACTTCATGAAGGTGAAGCTGCAGGTCGCCCGGATCATCGAGGCCGAGCCGGTCGAGGAGAGCAAGAAGCTCATGAAGATACAGGTCAAGATCGGTGACGAAATGCGCCAGATCATCGCGGGCATTAAAGGCACGTACTCCGCCGAAGACCTCATCGGACGCCAGGTCGTAGTGGTCGCGAACCTCAAGCCGCGCAAGATGATGGGGCTGGAGAGCCAAGGCATGATCCTCGCCGCCGACGACACCGATGGCTCAGCGATCCTGCTAGAGCCAGAGCACGAGGCGCCCGAGGGCACGAGCGTCCACTAGACCATCGCGCGGTAGAACAAGACACCATGATTGAGCAGCATGGCAAGAAGGAGCGTTGGGTGGGAGTCGTTGCGCTGGTCGTAGCAGTCGTTTCGCTTGCGTCAACTATGGGTGGATGCAAGCGAGCATCCACAGTCGAATCGGTGAGTCAAGTGCGTGCAAACGACGCTGTGAGCACGACGCAACTCATCATATTCATAACTTGGATTGACGGCAATGACGAGATCTATGTGATGGATGAATCGGGTGCGAACCAGAGAAACCTGACAAACAACGCCGCCGACGACACGATGCCTCGATGGTCGTCTGCCAGCGGAAAGATCGCGTTTGTTTCGAAACGCGACGGGAGTGCCGATGTCTTCGTTATGAACACAGACGGATCGGACGTAGTCAATCTCACAAACAATCCTGCATGGGACTCTAATCACTCATGGTCTCCAGACGGAAAGAACATCGCGTTTGTAAGTTTCAGAGATGGCAACCGAGAAATTTATGTCGTTGCGCCAACAGGAGGGGAGCAGAAAAGGCTGACCGATTGGCGTGGTCCTGATGACGCGATTCGGTGGTTCCCGGATTCAAAGAGAATGTGGTTTAGTAGCGTAAAGGGTGGGAAGGGTTGGACCTGGACTATGAACGCGGACGGCACGGACAAGAGGCGTCTCGATGACACGGACTATTTCTATACCGGGCCGATCGTGTCCAAAGACGGAATGCAGATGGCGTTCGTCAGAAATTCGGAAGAGGGTTACGAAGTGTACGTTACGGATCAGCTTGGTGCTGACAAAGCCAGATTGACAACTGCTGCAAAGAGCAATGGATTCGCAGACTGGACGGATGAGAGCCTGCAGCTCCTCCTGTCCTCAAGCGTGAACGGGCGAGGCAGCATCAATTCCTTTGACATCGCAACTCAGAGGACGACGGTCATTGCGACGTTCAACAATTCCGTCTTCGCGGTGTCGCTATCGCCAGACAAAGAGAAGATTCTTTTCGCCCAGGGCGGGCCAGAAGGAGGGTCTGAGATCTACGTCATGAATGCAGACGGCTCGGACGTAAAACAGCTAACGAGTCACGGACTCTCGGCTGGCGCCCCCTCTTGGATCTCGGTCGGTAACTGAAGCGACAATCGTGGAGATACCGATCAGAAAAAAGGATCGCGGCAGTCGAAACTGTCGATCCTGATCGAGCCGGAGCACGAAGCCTTGGAAGGCACGAGCGTTCATTAGTCGCCAGGCGACGTGCAAGGGCGGAGCTTTCGCAAGATCGCGGTGAGCTTGGTCCCGCTTTTAACGGTGTCAAAGGACGTCCTTCTCGCGCAACTCTTTGAACACGCGACGCAAGTAAAGGAATGCTACAATCGCAAAGAGAGGCTGGGCGAAAAAAACGAAGAGCGCCATTAGGTACGGGTTAGGCCAGACGATGAAGGCGGCCGTCGTGGTGAAGGCAATGATCGCCGCCCACGCTTCAACTCTTATCCCCATCAGTCCCTCCGTTTCATCAGGTCGCTGTAGTCGGGATGCCCCGGTGTGCGCTGAGCGCGCGTAGGATGCGCGCTTCCGTGGCAGTTGAGACAACTGACCGAACTATCCGAAAGCGGCTTGCGAATTGCAATGTGGTTGGAGACCACCTCGAACTTTCGCGTACCGGAATGACATTGCATGCAGTTGTCGTTGTTATAAGCAGACGGTGATGCGATCGGCTCTGTGAATGTGCCCGTCGTGTAACGAGCCAGGTGTCTGTATCCGTCCATCTTCGCCTTGAGATTCCCGGAGAGTCCGTAGTCGGTGTGGCACGTATAGCACTGTTGCCGTGGGATCCACTTGTTCGAGAAGTGGCGTGCGGCGAGCGTTTGGCTCGACGGGTCAAACATATCGTTTACCATTGGACGCATTACGTGGCACGAGTTGCAAGAACGCACCTCCTTGACTCCGCTGACTACGTGATAGTTGGCGATCGACACGGACAAGCCAGAAAATACAATGAGCGTTAGGAAAGCCAACATCTTGTTGAACGTCAGCCCCGAAATCCTCGCTATGCGCAAGTTCACCATCTTGTCGCGAGAGAGAGAATCACGTCTCACTCTTATTAGCCTATAACACAGAGCGATTCCAATGACGCAAATCGTGACTCCCAGGACTTTCACGAGCGTGGGCAAATCGAGAAGCCAGTCCATAGCCTATTGACCTCCCATCTTCCGCACTGACACTGCGGTGATCTTGTACTCAGGCTGCTTGGAAACGGCGTCGTAGTTATCCGCCACGGCGATGTTCACCAGCAGCTTGGTGTCATAGAACGCGGCGAAAATAGTTCCCTTTCGAGGGCGACCGGTCACTACGGCGGCCCCTGCCACGGTTCCGTACCGGCTCGTGACCTCGAGCCGAGTGCCATCCTGAATATCCATACGTTGAGCATCCTGGTCGTTGAACTCGAAGCGAGCAGGACCGGCGGCGTTCTGAAGTTCGGGAATGCGGCCGGTAATGGTGGCCGTATGCCACTGCTCGAGAACGCGCCCTGTCGTTAGTATGAACGGAAACTCGTCGCTGACCTGCTCCGGAGATTCCAAATATCGCCGCAAGTAAACTACCGCCCGTCCGTCGGGATGGCCGTAGAACTCGATCTTCTTTCCGCTGCTTACCAGCGGATCATCGCCTCCCAAGTAGCGTCGCACAGTTCCCGGATGAGATTCGTTCGGACAAGGCCACTGGAGGCCACGATTCTTCTGCAACCGATCATATGTGATTCCCTTGAAGTTGTACGCGCTCGTCTCGGAGAACTTCCGCCATTCGTCCCAAACGGACTCCGGAGTCCTTGCCTTGATCAGGTCCCCGTGACGAAGCCGGATCGCTAAGTCAACCAGGATCTCCAGGTCAGACCGCGCTTCGCCCGGAGGATCGAGCACTTTTTCCACGAGCTGATAACGACGGTCCGTTTGCCCAAACACGCCCTCCTTTTCCACCCAAAGAGCAGCCGGAAGAAGAACGTCGGCAAAGCGAGCTGTCTCCGAGTCCTCGAACGCTTCCGCTACGACCAAGAAGCACCGCTCCATCGCCTTTCTGTAGCGGCCCGCAGCGGGGAGCGATTGGGCGGGATTGGTGCACATAACGAGGGTCGCGCGCACCCGACCGTCCTCCATGGCCCGGAAGAGGTTTACAGCGTCGAGGCCCGGCGTCGGCGAGATCGTTCCGCGGGGCACTCCCCACAACTCTTCGACCTCATGCCGGTGCTTTTCGTTTGCAACGATCCTCCCGGCAGGCAGCAGGTGCGCCAAACCACCGGTATCTCTAACGCCTCCGCACGCATTCGCCTGCCCCGTGAGCGATAAGGGAGTCGCCCCCGGGCGGCAGATCTGTCCTGTAACAAGGTGGAGCGAATTGATCGTGTTATTCAGGTGGACTCCCTGAACCCGCTGATTGATGCCCATCGTCCAGAGCGAGACCGTTCCCTTCGATCGGGCGAACAGGTGGGCCGTTCGCCTGATGACCTCTGCCGACAAGCCGACTCGCGCACTGATATCTTCAGGCCTGTAGTCCCGCAGAAAGTTCTCGAGCGCTTGAAAGTCAACCGTGTCCTCTCCGTCGCTAAACCGAACGTGCTCATCAATGAAGTCGCGGTCGTACAGCCGATCCTCAAGGATAACATGCATCATTGCGTTCAGCAGCAAGAGGTCTGTTCCAGGATTCAGCGGCAGGTGCAGATCACATCGGTCCGCGGTAGAAGTTCTCCGTGGATCGACACATATGAGAACTGTGTCCGGATGCGAGCGCTTGCGCTGCATAATGCGCTCGAAAATGGACGGGTGGCACTCATACGGATTAGCGCCGATGATAAAGAAGCAGTGCGCGTGGTCAATGTCCTCCAACGCCCCTGGAGGCTCATCCTTTCCGAATGTTTGAACGTACCCGACTGCCGCCGACGCCATGCAAAGCCGCGGATTGCCGTCAACGTTGTTTGTGCCGATCCCTGCCTTGAACAGCTTGTTCGCCGTGTAGGTCTCCTCGGTGTAGAGTTGACCGGAACCGTAGAATGCGACCGAGTCTGGACCGAACTCCCGTATGCTGTCGGAAAACCGATCTGCGACGAGCGACATCGCCTCCTCCCAGGTCGCTTCCACGAGTTTCCCGGCTCTGCGAATCTTCGGCTTTAGAGCCCGGCCGGTAAGGCTCGGTAGCGCCCCGAGCATGGCGCCCTTTATGCAGATGACACCCTTGTTGTGCGCTTCCTCATCCCCGCGCACCTCCGTGATTGCACCGTTGTTCAATCCAAGGCGTACGCCGCAGCCAACTCCGCAAAACCTGCAGACGGACTTTCGCCAGGACGTCGCTCTACCTTTTGGCCGGACGAGTTCCAGGATTCCCCATCCGCCAAATGCGGTCCCGGTCGCTACTCCCAGCCCAGCGAGTATCTGAGCAAACTCGCGACGAGTCCATCCGTTCTCGCTTCGGGAATCGTCCTCACTTGTCATCACGATGCGACCTGATTGAGTCTACCTTCCAACACTGAAATGCGAGCCTGCGCTTTCGATGCCTCTGCGGCCGATAGCCCGTTCCATTTGGGGAGCCGTCATCGGCTGTCGACCGATCTTCCCGGAGCCGGAGCACGAAGCGCCGGAAGGCACGAGCGTTCACTAGTTGGCAGTTGGCAGTTGGCAGTTGGCAGTGGGCAGTGGGCAGTTTGCAGTCGACTCACGGGCTGCCGCGCCGTTCGTTGTTCCTGGGTCGAGGGGCGAGGTTCGGGGTGCCTCAGATCAGATCGGGCATATACGACTAATACGACCTATAAGAGCCGAACCCCCGGGCGCCCGAGCAACGCCAAGTCTCCTAACAGCCGACCATGATTGTCTCGCTTTGTCTCCTGTCACTGATCGCCGCCTCACCGGTCGCGCAAGACCCGCCCCGCTACACCTACTCCGCCGAACTGAACGAGGAGCAGAGCGCCTGGGTGGAGAAGACGCTCGCCAGCATTCATACCTCAGGACGGGCTAAGGGATTGCTTTCACCTACCACTGGCTACGTCCTGAGGCTTTGCACGACTCGACCGCGATGAAGCCTCGGGACGCGGGCAGTGAAGGACGGAATGACTGTGCCGCCCCATCCCGAGGCAGGGCGGCACGGGCGGTCCACGTGCTGTGTCGGGCTTTTCTTGATGCGCGGTCGAGGGCCTAGGCCAAGTTCGGGGGTCGGAGACTCGCTTAAAGGTGAATGCTACTCTCTCCAAACGCCACTTTGAACAGTCACGTTAGTACTGATAGTCTGAGAATCGGTATCCGTGCGACCAGGAGAGACGTAGATGAGGACGTTTTCATCGCCCAGGTGTTTCCTAAGCGTAACGAGACGTTCGTCTACTTCCTCCAGAATCCAGCCGTCCTCTGGAGTCAGCGTCCGTTGAAGCTCCTCGACTGTGCCATCCATCGATAGCGGTATGTCGCAGGCGCCTCCCTCATATCCCCACACTTCGCCGTAGCGATTCGTTTCGCCGACGGAATGCCATTCGAATCCTGCCATATTAAGGATCGGCACAGAAACAACCTCCGTGGCCAATGGGGACAGTGAGTTATTGTCCGGAGAACATGCTAGAAGGAAGGACGCCACAAGTAAGCAGTACAGAAGACAGCACCGTTTCATGAGGGCTATAGGATTGATGATACCTTTACAATGAGATCGCTTCGGAGAGGGCAACGGCGAGGTGCGAGGTGCGAGGGAATGCTGATTCGTGCGGTGACCTTAGCGACCGCCGACGGCTCTGAACTCCTTTCCAGCGAAAACGATCATATCACTACCTCCGAGGATTACCATCGTTCCCGGTGGAAGCACAACGTCGAGACTAATGAATACCTCATAAGGGGCCCGAAACGACCAGACCCTGACTTCGTAGCCCTGCTCAAGAGCTGCGATAGCTGACTCTATGGGCCTCGTAGTTCTTTGCGACAACTCTGACTTCAATTTAGCTGACATCGCAGGCTTTGAGATTCGGATTCGATGAATTATCCCTGGCTTTGATGAGGCAGTTGTCATGTATCCATGACGACGGGCACGCCGACTCTCTCGCGGAATCACGACGATGCTTGGTTCCCCATCGCTAAACTTGATGAACACTGCATTCCTCTCCTCACTGAATGCAGCCATCATTATTGCTTTATGCAGCAGCTTCTCCTCTTGGGGCCGCCTGTCGTTCAGTCCGATTGTCGCGATCGCGGCGATCCCGACTGCTACGACGATGCAGATGTACTTCAGCCTTCTTCGTCTTTGCATACGGCTATTCATCGGTGAGCTTTTCCCGGCGATCATTGTAAGTATACGCCGGAATCGTGGACCCTATGACGCGCGGCGCAAGCTGAAGCGTGCGGCTACATCACATGGTGCAATACACGACCCCCTCCTAACCTCCCCCGACCACCACAGTCTGCAGCTCGCAATCACCCCTCGGGTCTGGGGAGGGATTCGCACAGACAGCCCCTTCGGGCATGACCGTGGCACACGTGCGCAACGGTCGTCCTTCGACGGAGCTCAGGATGACGGGCCCAGGAACCGATGTGACGTTACTATGTTCGCGTCCCCAGCAAACACCTGCTTCTCGAACAACAAAAGCCCGGCTCCGTCACGGCTGGATCGTCCAGTTCGCCCGGTCGATTGACGCCGTCCACGGAAAGCTCACATTCGGGCCCGCCGCCTTGAAACTTATCTTCGCCATCATCTGCAGAGCATTCGGAGTGATGAAACGCCCCGGGTTGTCGGAGATCAGCACGTGAACGATCGAGTCGTCGGTCGCCGCGACACGAAAGTCCACCTCTTCCCAGGCTCCCGCAACGTGATTGAACAGCTCGATTCTCTGGGTGAGGTTTGAAATCGAAACACGGCTCTCGACCAGGAAGCCGAGTTCGGCCGGCGTATCGGTCGTGGCCGTCCCATCAAGGATGATCTGCACGGGCGCTTCAGTATTCGAAAGCGTAATCCACGGCCGAACGACGATGGAGTTGTCGTCGCTATCGAACAGGTCCGGCAGGCCGCCCGACAGGAGCCGACCGCGCAGCAGCCAAAAGGACTCGGGCATGATCGGCGGCTCCGGCTCGATCCGCATGTAGTAGACGTCCTGCTCGCCGTTGAACGTCGCGGAGTACGCCAACCCGGACCCGGTGTCGTCCGAAACCATGTCGTAATAGTCGCCGATCTTGTTCTGGTTCGGCCATCCGATATGACTGTTCCAAGCAGGCGTCATCGCTACGTTCTTCGACCACGTTCGCCCGCCGTCGAGAGAGTAGGAGTAGAAGGTTTCGGAGATATTGCTCAGTCCGCTGTTGCGCGTATCGTTCCAGATGGCGTCGATGCGTCCGTTCGGCGCCACCGACATCGTGCCGAACCACTGCCATGCGTTCGTGCCGACGGGATCGTCGTTGACGCGAACCGGCGCGCTCCAGCTCAGCCCTCCGTCTTCGCTACGAGCGAAGAAAACGTCCAGCGGGTCGCCCCCAGGCGGATTGATAGACGAGAGCAGGTAAACGTTGCCGCTCGTCGGGCCGTTCGAGTTGTCGGCCGCTACCCACACTTGGCCCAACAGCCCGCCGGGGTTGGGGCCGCCGTGGGACGCGAAAGACCCCCCAAGGGGCACGGTGACCGTGAAATCGAAACTCGGCGTCGCCGCCCCGAACTTTGCGTCTGTCGACTTCGAAACGTAGATGGTGCTACTCCGCTGGCCGGAGACGTAAAGGTCGCCGGCCGGGTCTACCGTCAACGTCCCCCACACCTGTCGACGCGGCTGAATCTCCATCGGGTCCATCCAGTTGAATCCCCCGTCGATCGAGCGCGAGAACTGATTGGGAAAGAAGTTGTTGCCAGCGGTGCTCCAAGCGGCATACAAGCGGCCGTGTCCGACGCTCCCCGTCTTGTCGACCGTGAACCAAGCTTTGTCTCCACCGAAACTGAAGTGCGGGCCGGTCCAGGTCACACCCCCGTCGGGGGAGATATAAGTGTCGCAGTGCCAGTCGTTGCCGACGACGAACAGGCTGTTGTAGTAGATGTTGCCTTCGGTGTCGGAATCCAGCACTGGGTCGCTGTGAAACACGCCTGGATCCAAAACGCCCGGGAACGTCCAGGTCGCACCGGCGTTGTGGCTGTAGCCCCAACCTGCCTGACGGAAGTTTGAAGCGACGTTGTCGAACTGCCGCCAGCCGATTACGATGGCGTCCGGATTCGCCGGACTGATGCCGATGGACGGCTCGTTGGCCGCGTCGCCCAAGATGTTGTTTCCGAACTGGTCCACGTTCACCTGCTGGCTGATGAAGCCGTTGATGGTGAACATCATTCCGGGGGACGTGGCAAAGAGCGGCGGGCTCATGTACGGGTCGCCGTAGGTCTCAAGGCGGGGCGGCTCGCCCTGAAAACGCCCTTGGCCGCGCGCGGCCTGCTCCCCGTTTGCGAATCCGGCGGCGAGGTGAACACTCAAAAGCGCGGCAATAACCATTGTGCTGTCCATTCTACATCAGCCCGAACGCGAATCACGCCCCGCAGAGCTGTCGAAAGACCGATTCGCACGGGCAACCCCGGTAAGATTGCCGGGCTCGGCGTGGGACGTGCATACAGTATCCACGAAGCAAGGGAAGCCACGAGCATTCTTTAGCAGCCGTGCGAACGCAGTGGACTAAGAGTCCACAGGCCGGGATGCGGACTGGAGAGTCCGCGCTCCGAATTTCGTCGCATGTGATAATTGGATTCTCGTGAATAGCCGAGTTCCAGAAGTGCCGTTGCTGAAAGATGCGTTCCAATGCGCGGTAGACGCGGCTTCGCCGGGCGATTGCATGGCTCCTCATTTGCGCGAGTTGCCAGCCGACGATGCGCTGGTCTTGGGTGCCGGAAAGGCGGCTGCGTCGATGGCGATGGCGTTCAACGAGCAAGCGCAGGCCGCTTTGCGCGGTCTCGTTGTGACGCGGTACGGGCACGGATTGCGAGAGGGAGAGAGCGCAGGGGAGATCGAGGTGGTCGAGGCGGGGCACCCCTTGCCAGACGAAGCTGGCGTCGAGGCTGGTCGTCGGATGTTGGAGCTTGCTCGGTCTGTTCGTTCCGATGAAACTTTGTGGTTCTTGGCCTCGGGGGGCGGGTCTGCGCTGTGCGTTGCCCCTTTGGCGGGTGTGAGTTTGGAACAGAAGCGGAGCGCGACCGACTTCCTGATGCGCAGCGGCGCGGACATCCGTGAGATCAACACCGTTCGGCGGCACCTTTCGGCGATCAAGGGCGGGCGGCTCGCGCAGGTCGCGCACCCGGCGCGTGTCGTGACTCTGGCCATCTCCGACGTGCCAGACGACAACCTGTGCGACATCGCATCCGGGCCGACAGTCCCCGACCCGACGACCCAGCGCGAGGCGGTGGAGGTCTTGGAGCGGTACGGATACCCGTCGCTTGATGAGTTGTTAGGCGTGCTTTCTGATCCGGTGAACGAATCGCCCAAACCGGGGGATGCCGGCTTTTCACAGGACATCGCAAAGATCGTCGCATCGTCGAAGACCGCGATGGATGCGGCGGAGACTTTCTTGACGGAGCAGGGCTACGAAGTACAGCGTTTGGGAGACAACCTTGCGGCAGATGCGCGAGAGCTGGGCCGCGAGCACGCGCTTCTCGCGAAGAATTTCATTACATCGGGGTCGAAAGTCGCGTTGCTCTCCGGCGGCGAAACGACCGTAGTGGTCCGGCACTCTGGTGGCCGCGGAGGGCGCAACCTCGAGTATCTGGCTTCCCTGGCGCTGGAGCTTGAGGGGCAGGATGGAGTGTTCGCAATCGCTGCGGACACGGACGGGATCGACGGCAGCTCGGACGCGGCGGGCGCGTTCATCGATCCGGATCTTCCGGACTTGGCAAAGGCCGCAGGCGTCGATCTTCAGTCATGCTTGGAGCAGAACGACACGCACAGCTTCTTCAAGGCCTGCGACCTGCTCGTCAAGACCGGCCCGACCAGGACGAACGTGAACGACTTCCGCTTGGTGGTCATCAATACATAAATCTGGCCGCACGGGACGGTGCGGCACGAGGAGATCGTGTGGCATGGTTGCCCCGATGGCAGTGCGGGGCAGCCATGGAGCGTGTGCCGCGGTCAGGCCCGGAGGGTTTGTCAGCGTTGCAGTTTGCAGTTGGCAATTGGCAGGGTCGAGAGTCGAGGGTCGAGAGTCAGTCCCGAGTCTCAAGTCCTGAGTCCCGAACTCCCGAACCCCCGAACTCCCGAACCCCAAACTCTCGATCTTCCGAACCCTCAAACCTCCAGTCAGCAAAAACCCGGTAGGGCCTCGCGAATCAGAAGGGAGCCGACAAACGTATTATCTAGTACATGAAGGGCCGTCACACTCTTCGCGTTCAGACTCAGGCACAACCTGACGTCCAGCCGATCGTATCCGAGTACGAGTTCCTGGTCGAACAGATGCGGCAGGGCGTCTGGCGCCTGGATGCCACGGGCCTGATCATCGAAGTGAACAGGCACATGGCGCGGTGGCTAGGAGGAAAGCCGACGGACATCGTCGGACGAAACGTCGCCGATTTCCTCGCGCACGACGTGGACATGATCCGCGACGAGATGTTCGAGACGGAGTTCAGGACCATCGACGGAATCAGCCGCGTCGGCGTCGTCTCCAGCCGCGCGCTGCGGCACGAGGGCGGCATGCTCCTGGGCGCGTTGCAGGTCGTGACGGACGTCACCTCAAACCGTGCGATGCAGTCGCGCCTCGTCAGCGAGATCCAAAAGATGGCACGCCTGGCAGGCGAAGATCCGCTCACCGGTCTTCCGAACCGACGCGCTTTCGACCTCGTCTTGCAAGACAGCGTTGCGTCAGCGGCGCGCGAGCCGTTTGGTCTGCTGATGCTCGACCTGAACGACTTCAAGCCGATCAACGACCAGTACGGACATCAAGTCGGCGACGTCGCGCTCACGACGTTTGCCAAGAAACTTGAATACCTTCTTCGCGACACGGACTTCGTCGCCAGGATCGGTGGCGACGAGTTCGCGATCATCTTCAGCAACGCCGAGAAGCCAGCGTGCGAGCAGGCGGTGATTAGACTCGATGAAGGACTGCGATTCGACTTCGAGCACCTAGGCGGAAAAACTGCGATGTCGTGCGCTATCGGAATGGCTCACAGCTCGGACGGAGCGGAGATGATCGTCGAGCGCGCCGACGCCGAGATGTACTCGCGCAAGCGCAAGCTCGGCGTCTGACCCGACCGGGCCGGCCGACCTCCGTCATAATCTGTATCGATGAGCCGCACGTTCGACCAGCAGATCAAAGCGAACAAGAGGCTGAGCCTCTTCTACTGCTTTCTGGTCATCGTCGTGCTTGCCGGCCTCGGCGGCGCAGTACTGCTTTACTACTCGCCCGAGAACTGGCTGATCGGCATGGCGGGCGCTGCCGTACTCGGTCTCATCGTCGCGATCGTCGCCTGGACGTCCGGTTCTGACATCGTGCTGAAACTGGCAAAGGCGCGAACGGCCACCGCGCTCGAACTGCAAGTGGTCGAGAACGTCACCGAGGAGATGGCGATCGCCGCGGGCATCCCTCCTCCGAAGGTGTACATCATCGACGACCCATCGCCGAACGCCTTCGCCACAGGCCGCAGGCCAGAACGGGCTTACGTCGTCGTCACCACGGGGCTGATCGAAATCCTCAACCGCGAAGAGCTGCAGGGCGTGGTCGCGCACGAGGTCGCGCACATCCGCAACAACGACATCAAGCTGATGACGACGCTCGCGATCGTCGCAGGTTTGGTGCCGTTGATCTCGCACATGTTCCTTCGTTCGATGTGGTACGGCGGGGGACGTCGCAGCCGCGACTCGGGCGGCGGCGTCCTCATGATCATCGGCATCGCGTTGGCGATCCTTGCTCCGCTGTTCGCCATGCTGCTCAAACTTGCGGTCAGTCGCAAGCGCGAGTTCATGGCCGACGCGACCGCCGTCGAACTGACTAGAAACCCGGACGGTCTAGTCAGCGCTCTGACGAAACTTTCAAAGCCCAAGACGAAGTTGAAAGTCGCCACTCGCGCGACCGAGCACATGTACATCATCAATCCGCTCAAGCCGCTCCAGCGGAGGCGCAGCTGGTTCAGCACCCACCCGACGCTCGAAGCACGGGTCATCGCACTGAAGGGCATGGCCGGTCTGTCGTACGAGCGGCAGCAGGCTATGGAAGCAGCGGCCGCACAACAGGAATCAGCGGACTAAGAGGCAAGTGCCACGGGCGTCCTGGCCGTGAACTATAAACGACGGCTCTAGTCGTCCCACCAGCTCTCGCCTTTGAGGCGGTCAGGATACTTCGCGACCATCGACTTGATCCACTCGCGAGACTTCTTCGCCTGCCAGCGGACACTGTGGTCTGGGTCGGCGGCGAGGACGTCAAGCGCAGAGTTCGCAGATGGATCCCCTATCCTGCCGAGCGCATACGCAGCCGCGACGCGGATCGTACGCGACGGGCTCTTCAAATACGGCAGCAGTTTTTTTAGGGCTTTAGGATTCTGGTGGTTGCCGATCGCTAGAAGAACCGTAGACTTTCCGTCAGGACTCGCACCTTCGAGCCTTCGCAAGAGGGCAGGCAGCACGCGCGAATCCTTGATCTTGATCGCGTGCTGCATCGCGCCGTTCGCCAGAGCCCTTTCATCTTCCGCCATGAGCGCGAGCAGCGACGCAAGGGCTGGCTTGCCTTTCGACGCGAGCTGGCTCAATAGCTCGACCTGCTGCTTGCCTTCGGCTCCCCTTGCCTGTTCGGCGAGGCGATCAATAGTCGCTTCCTCTTGCGCCATCGCGCACGCGGTGAGCGATAACGCAAGCACTGCTCCGACGAACATTCTCATGACAGCATTATATGCGAGCTCTCTTAGGCAAGGCACTCGGCTGAGCTTACTGGGGCGAACAAACTTGACTGTGATGCGCTGTTTACTGCCACGGGCGTCCAGTGCCCACGGGCGTCTTAGTGGCACGGGCGTCCCGCCCGTGGTAGCACGGCCATCTTGGCCGTGACCCATAAGCGCCGAACCTGGGGCAAGATGCCCCAGCCACTCACGGGCTGGAAGCCCGTGCTACGAAGCTGCGGCCTCGGGCTCGGTAAGATCAGTCCTGTGCGATCAGTTTGGGCCGTTCTGGTTTCCTTTTTGGCGTCTCTCTGTGTGGCGCAGAAGCCGAACGTCGTCGTGATTCTCGCCGACGACCTCGGCTACGGCGACATCCGCGCTTACAACGCGGCGAGCAAAATCCCGACGCCGAACCTCGACCGCCTCGCGGAAGAGGGGCTGCGATTCACCGACGCGCACTCGCCCTCGGCAGTGTGCACGCCGACGCGCTACGGGCTGCTGACCGGGCGGTACGCGTGGCGAACGCGGCTGAAGAGCTGGGTGCTGAACGGGTCCAGCCGCTCTCTGATCGATCCGGGTACGCCGACGATCGCCAGCCGCCTTCAGGCCGCTGGTTATCGCACGGCGGTCGTCGGCAAGTGGCACCTCGGCCTCGGCACGACCCAGCCCGCCGACTACTCTGCGCGGTTCGACCAAGGTCCACACACGGTCGGATTCGATGAATCTTACATAATCCCCGCGTCGCTCGACATGCCGCCTTACGGATACGTCGTCGACGGACTGATGCAAGAGCAGCCGACCGCCGAAACGCCCGGCGACACGATGCGCCGCAACGGCGGCGGGGGATTCTGGCGCAAAGGCGCGATGTCGCCTTCGTTCGACTTTTATCGGGTGCTGCCGAACGTCGCGGATCAAGCGGTCGAGCTCATCGAGCGGCAAGGTGACGATCCTTTCTTCTTATACATGCCTCTGCCCGCGCCGCACACGCCTTGGATGCCGATCGAGCGGTTTCGCGGCAAGAGCGGCGCCGGTTGGTACGGAGATTTCGTCGTCCAAGTCGACTACACGGTCGGACAAGTCGTGCAGGCTTTGCGCTCTGCGGGGAAACTCGACGACACGCTGCTGATCTTTACGAGCGACAACGGCGCGCACTGGCTTCCGCGCGATATTGAACAGTTCGGCCACCGCGCGAACGCGGATTGGCGCGGGCAGAAGGCGGACATCCACGAAGCCGGTCACCGCATCCCGTTCATCATGCGCTGGCCAGGTCGAATCGAAGAGGGCGGACGGTTCGACGGGCTCGTCGGACTGAACGACCTGTATGCGACGATCGCCGAGGCAGTCGGGCTGCAGCTGTCGGACGAAGAAGCGCCGGACAGCCGTTCCTTCCTGCGCGCCGCGATGGGCGAGACGGGCGCGCGCATCCGCAGACAGCTCGTGCACCACAGCGCAGACGGAATGTTCGCGCTACGAGTCGGGCATTGGAAGTACATCGAAGGCCTCGGCTCAGGAGGATTCACTCAACCCGCGCGCATCGAGCCAAAGCCCGGCGGACCACAGGGCCAGCTTTACGATCTAGCGACCGATCCCGGCGAGACGAACAACCTCTGGCTAGAGCGGCCCGAGTTGCTTGAGAGCATGGCCCGGCTTCTGAATTCGATCAAGAAAAATGAGTCACCGCACACCATTGACCCTCGACCCTCAAAGAAGGCAAACGGCGCGATAGCCCGTGAGCCACCGAGCCCCGCCCTGAATCTCTCGTGAAAAAGATGATAAGTCGTGGCAAGTTACGCATGCAGACAGCGATACTAAAGCGAGAGTCAGATGCCAGACACGCACGGAATTAACGGCCACGAAAAGATCTGGATAGAACGCGCCTACGACAACATGGTGCGGGCGTTCGGGAAACAGTCGATCGGATTCCACCGCATGGCGTTCTTCCTGATCGTCGTTTTCTTGGGCGCACAAGTTGCGATTATCCTGATCAATCCGCTGTGGTTGCAGGATTACTACTACACCCCTATGCTCTGGGTGGCGGGCTTGCTCTCGTATTTGATCGTAGCGCCGTTCCTGCGGTATTCGAAACTGCCGATGTTCGCCTGGTACACGAAAGTGCGGGAACGCGACGACGTGCACTTGGAGCACTGGGCGCAACACCTGATCGTTGTCCTCACCTTCATCGCGCTCGTGATCGAAGTTTACGGGATCGTCACAGGCAACTTCACGATATCGGAAGAAACGCGCGACCTAGTCAACGACTACATCGCGCTCTACTGGTTTTTCGGTTTGCTCGCCGGCGTTCTGGCCGGCCTCATCATCGACCTGAAGTCGCTGCCTGAACTGATCAAGCTTTGCCTGGTGACATGGATCGCCGTGCTCGCTCACATCTGCTGGTGGATCACGACGTAATTGCGTCCGCCGTGGAGGACGCAAAGACACAGATGTAACGACCGCTGGCTCCGGCATCACGTCCCACATCTCGCCGGTCTGCCAGTTCCCGACGAACCCTCGACTGACGTACAATTGCATTCCGTCGAATTCGGTCATCCCGTAGTCATAGTCTGTGTTTCCGCACCAGAAAGGCGATTCCGCGTGAATCTCGACATGAAGGCAGTCTTCAATGATCCTCTCCACCTCCAGGGCCTTAAAGTCAATTCGATAGACGTGCCCACTCGAGCCTCTTCGCCCTTCGACTTTGAAATAGAAGAACTCGGACTCGGTACGACCAGGCACGAAAATCCTCGTATTCGAGAATACGCTAGGGTCATCGAGCTCAACGTCTTTGTAGACGATCTTCCCGAAAGGCCTGTCTTCAAACTCAAGATGCGCGTACTTCTCGTGAAACCAAGCAAGCTCAGGAAGCTCTCGCTTGGCGTACTCGTGGCCGGTCGGTGGGACGAGACTGGGGTAATCGATCGTTCGCGGCGCGGTAGCGGTCCGCTTGTGATTTGCGAGGTCGTACCGTATTCTCTGTGGAGATGACCCGTCACCCTCGTCCCACTCCAATACGTTGCGGCTGACCCAGCGCACGTTCGAGCACTCCACCGTCGTCTTCGTCAAGCGATCCACCTTGCCCGGCCCGCGCCAGAGGTAAACGTCATAGTAGCTCCTCGTCTTGCCGGGCAGGTAGACGCGCGCGGTGAACGCCGCCTGCGGGATCTCCTGGCTCTGACAAATCACTGAAAAAAGAATCGCTGTCAGCACGCTATCCGCCTCTCTCCGGTCTCAGCGAGACCGCGCCGACGAGCGATGGCTTCTCCATCACGTTCCAGACCTCCCCGGTCTGCCAGTTCCCAACGTACCCCTTCTCTTTCCAATACGGCACTCCGTCCAATTCGACCAACTGCATGCTGTTGGTGCTCCGGCACCAGAACGGCGTGCTCGGATGGAACTCGATCATTGCCGAGCTCTCGATGATCTGTTCGACCTCCATCGCGTCAAAGTCAAGGCGCCAGACACCCGCCCGTGAACTTGAGGGCTCGTTAAACGATACGTCGTGCAGGAAGAACTCACTTCCACTTCTCCCAATTACAAACCGCGCGTCCTCTTGGAACGACTTCCCAATTTCCAACCGTATGCCCTTGTACTCCAACTCTGTAAAGCGGCTCGGGTAATCGTCGCTAGGGGTACCGACCCACTTCAGCTTCGATCCGACATCTTCCGATACGTATGCAATCTTCAGTGGATCGAATCCACTTGGCGCACTGACGATGTGATCTGTGCGCGTCTCCGACAGGTAGTGGCTGGGCTCCATCATCTCCTTCTGCAACTCAGCGACCTTGAACGTCCTCAGATCGAGCTGCATCGTATACATCGTCCGGCTGCCCGACCAATACCCTTCAAACTCGATCCACTGTAGCGTGTTCCGGTCGATCCAACGCACTCCGTAGCATTCCCGGCCAGACCTATACAGCCGTTCCGCGCCCAACTCCGGCCCGCGCCAGAGGTATAGGTCGTGAGAGCTCTTCGCATTGCCCGGCAGAAAGACGCGCGCGGTGAACGCCGCCTGCGGGATCGGCGTGCCGATCATCGACACGGAGAGGACGAGTGCCCCTATCATCTTCTTGTTTATTCTGACGAACGCTGGGAATGAGCGCAACGGTAACATTCGCGCGATGTCAACTCGCCGCGCTGATCGTTTGGGGCGGGTGGGACGACCACGAGCCGGGGCAAGTCCCCGGGCACTTCGCTGACATCTTGAAAAAAGAGAGCTTCGACGTCCAGGTCTCCGACATGCACTACGCTCTTCTGCGCCGGCTTCAGGCTGCTGCGGGCTCTCTTCCATTGCGGCGGGCAATTGGATTCCAGAACTCATGGAGGGTCGTCCTCCTGGACGACCCTGGATTTGGAAGTGATTGTGATCCGATTCTTCTACCCCCTCCCTAACCCTCCCCCAGTGGTGGAGGGGACATCGCAGCCTGCCTTCGGGTCGACCGTGGCACCCGATAACTACGCCTGTGCCAAGAACTGATTCAACGGCAGCGCGGCCTTGTAGTGATCCAAGATGAACTTCGGCAGGTCTTCGCGCTTCGCCTCTTCCGGGTCGTACTCCGCCCAACAGTAGAACTGCTTGTTGAACAGAAGCGGCTGCGACGCGGCGGCCTCCTTGAACTCCTGCGGCAACACTTTGTTTTTCTCGCCCTCGATCTCTCCGAAAAGCCTCTTGAACTTCGCTCCCTTCAAGATCTTCTCCATCTCGCCACCGCGCGACATGATCAAACGCCGCACAGCGAGCAGCTTTTCCTTGTCAGGGGAATGCAGCCCGCTCGCGATCCCGAGCCGTCGGCCAGATATCTCGAAGTACACGCCGATCGAGTCCAGAGCCTTCCGGCCTCCAGGACAGATTACGGCTCCCATGTGCGCTTTATACGGCGTCTTGTCCTTCGAAAACCGCGTGTCGCGATGTATGCGGAAGATCGCATCCTTAGGCTCGATATCCACCGCCGGATCGACTGATGCGACCTCGCTGATCACCTCACGGACCAGCGCTTCAAAAGGCGCCTTCACCTCGCTCTCGAACCGGGTCTTCCGGGCCTTGAACCACTCGCGGTCGTTGTTCAGCTCCAACTCCCGCAAAAAGTCAAGAAACTCGTCTGCTACGTGCGCCATCGTCAAAACACCTGCTCGGAGTCAATCAAATTACCACAGTACAGGTTCAAACAGGCCCAGAACGAAACCGGATGCGTCCGTGCCGTGCCAAAATACAGGCGTTACGCAACAGGCGCGGTCATGGCATCGGTTCTCCGGTAGTCGGCCCCCCTCGAGAACCGAGGGCTGAAGGCGAAACGAGAACACGGCCCGACAACAAAGGCCGAAAAGAGAAAAACATGGCAAAGTCGCTTTTTGTAGGCAATCTATCGTATTCGACCACCGAGTCGACGTTACAGGACGCATTCAGCAAGTTCGGATCCTCCTCCGTGCGGATCATTGAGGGACGAGGTTTCGGCTTCGTCGACGTGGACGACGATCAGGTCGAGGCCGCTATCGAGGGAATGAACGAGCAGGAGCTCGACGGTCGAAAGATCTTTGTGAACGAGGCACGGCCGCGTGAAGACCGCGGCGGCGGCGGCGGGGGCGGGGGCGGCGGCGGTCGCGACCGGGGCGGCCGCTGGTAGGACGACCGAACAGTATTAAGACATTTCGACCGGACGGCACCAAGCCTCCGGTCGATCTCATGTCCGGCCCGGGCGAGCCGCGTCGCCACTTTGGTAAAGTCTCGAACTGTATGCGTCGCACCATCATCCTTCTGTCCATCTTGCTCTTGCAGACTGCAATAGCTTCGGCTCAGGACAAACGGTGGATGCTCCACGTGGGACCGGTGTTCGGCCAGAGCTGGCTTGGGAGCGAAGACAAGCGGCGCGGCGCCTACTACGGATTGCAGTACGCCAAGATCGATCCACGCTTGTTCGCAATGGGTCACGAAGGCGAACTGGTGATCGAGGCGTACTACATGTACACGATCGGAGGAGGGTTTCGATCAGGAAGGTTTCCCAAGAACAACTCGCACCACTACGGTGTATCGGGGTTTGCCAGATACTGGAATCGCGCGCCGACACAGTTCAAGACGTTCTTCGAAATTGGCTGGGGATTGCAGTACGTCAACACGAGGACCCACGACCTGGGCGGGCTGTTCAACACGACCCCTACCCTTGGCGTAGGCATGAAGGGTCCGTTCGAAGGGTATGAGCTGATTCTAGGGATTCGGTACATACACGTGTCGAACGGAGGCGCGGTCGGAAACAACGAGGGGCACAATTTCTTCCACTTCTACGTCGGCGTTCAGTTCTGAGGCTGGTGGTTTGCGGGAGCAGGGCCAGGGTCGCCGTGGGTCAGATAGGACATATACGACTTATCTGACCTATCTAACCCACGCCCGAACCTCCGAACCGATCCCAGTGTGCCACGGTCAGGCCCGGTACGGTTTGTCCGTGATGCACCGCAAAGTCAGCATCCACACCGTCATCCTGAGCGGATCGAAGGAGCACGGTGTGGATGCGCCGCTGAGTCACATACTGACAGGCGCGACTATCCTTCGTCGTATTTCCGCTTCAGACTCGCCACCACCGCAGGGTCGGCGAGCGTCGTCGTGTCGCCCAGAGCCCGCCCCTCCGCCACATCGCGCAACAACCGGCGCATGATCTTGCCGCTGCGCGTCTTAGGCACGTCCGCCGTGAAGATGATGTCGTCTGGGCGCGCGATCGGGCCGATCTTCTTGCCGACGTGCTTCTTCAACTCCGCAGCGAGTTCGTCGGACGGTTCAAAGCCAGACCGCACGATCACGAACGCGGCGATCGCCTGTCCCTTGATCTCGTCGGCGCGACCGATAACAGCTGACTCAGCCACAGCCGGGTGGTCGACAAGGGCCGACTCGACCTCCATTGTCGAAATATTGTGCCCCGCGACGAGCATCACGTCGTCCACTCGGCCGAGCAGCCAGAAGCAGCCGTCCGAGTCCAGCTTCGCCCCGTCGCCAGCGAAGTACGCATCGCTGAACTTCGACCAGTACACCTCCTTGTACCGCTCCACGTCGCCGTAGATGCCGCGGAGCATCGAAGGCCAAGGCCGCTTCAGAACCAGCAGACCGCCGACATCTCCGTCCGCCGCCTTGTGCGTCACGTCCTCGCCCTCCTCGGTGTAGATCGCAGCGTGAACGCCAGGGAAAGGTCGCGTCGCGGAGCCGGGCTTGGTCGTCTGCAACCCAGGCAGAGGCGTGATCATGATCGCACCGGTCTCGGTCTGCCACCACGTATCGACTATTGGACAGCGCGAGCCGCCGATGACCTCGCGGTACCACATCCACGCCTCGGGGTTGATCGGCTCGCCGACTGTGCCGAGAAGACGCAAGGAAGACAGGTCGCAACCGTCGGGGTACTCCCTTCCCCACTTCATGAACGCGCGGATTGCGGTCGGGGCGGTGTAGATGATGTTGACCTTGTGCTTCTCGACGATCTTCCAAAAGCGGTTTTTTTCCGGCGCGTCGGGGGCGCCCTCGTACATCACCTGCTGGGCGCAGTTCGACATCGGGCCGTAGACGATGTAACTGTGCCCGGTGACCCAGCCGCAGTCGGCAGTGCACCAGAACACGTCCTCGTCCTTCAGGTCAAAGACGAGCTTCGTCGTCGCGGTGACGCCGGTCATGTAGCCGCCGGTGGTGTGCATGATGCCCTTCGGCTTGCCGGTCGAGCCGCTCGTATAGAGAATGTAGAGCAGGTCTTCGCTGTCCATCGGCTCGCAGGGGCAGTCGTCGCTCTGCGCGTCCACAACGTCGTGCCACCAGACGTCGCGCCCTTCGACCATCGTGCCGCGGTCGTACTCGGGGGCTTTCATACCGTTGGTCTCCGTCCCCGGCGCGCCCACCCTTTCGTAGACCAGGATCTTCTCGATAGAAGGGCACCCCATCTCCATCGCTTCGTCCACGACCTTCTTGAGCGGCACGATCTTCCCGCGCCGCCAGGAGCCGTCGGCGGTCACGACCGCCTTGCAGGTCGCGTCGTTGATTCGGTCATAAAGCGACTCCGCGCTGAACCCGCCGAAAACCACGGAGTGAGGAGCCCCGATTCGTGCGCACGCGAGCATCGTCAGAGCCAACTCCGGCCCCATCGGCATATAAACGCACACTCTGTCCCCCTTCTCGACCCCCAGAGACTTCAGCGCGTTCGCCAGCTTCGAGACCTCTCGCTTCATGTCGGCGTAGGTGAAGACCCGCACGTCTCCCGGCTCACCCTCGCCGATTAAAGCCGTCCGAGAACCCCGCCCCGCTTCGACGTGCCTGTCGATGCAGTTGTAGCAGGCGTTGAGCTTCCCGCCCACGAACCACTTGGCGAACGGCTTCTGCCAGTCGCAAACGGTGTGCCACGGCTCGAACCAGTCGAGCTTCCTCGCCCACGACTCCCACCAGCCCTGCCAGTCTTCGTCGGCCTGGCCGTATATCGCGGGGTCGGCGGCGTTGGCTTGCGCCTTGAACTCCTCGCTCGGCTCGAATCGCCGCGTCTCGTGCAACAAGGTTTCGATGGTCTCAGACATACCGGCCTTCCAGGGAATCAGCCTGATTGTAGCCCAATGCGCTTTGAACCCAAGTTCCTCTTGAAGCGCTGGAGACTGAGCCGGCCTTGTTGTGAATCGCTCAGTACTAGTCGCACCGTCTGTTACTATGAGTGGATTTCCGCCTCAGCTCCTGCATCGGTATCGTGACGCCAAACCTTGATGGCGCCATGCAGTTCTATCGCGACCACATGGGCATGACCCTCGGCAGTCTTGAGGAAGGCTTGGTGTTAGAAGCCGGACCGATGCGGATGTACCTCGATCCAGGACCGATCAGCAAGACGATATTTGAAATCCTCACGCTTGATCTAGCTGCATCCAAGGCCAAGCTCAGGTTCTACGGCTACGAAGTCATCGATTGGATGGGGCCCGGAAAGACGAACCTCGTCCGAGACCCGTTCGGGCTTGAGTTCAACGTGTACGAGCAAAAGGAGGCAAGCTGGGTTGAGATCGTGCCGGATGAGCATGGGTACTTCCGACCGATGATCGGAGCAGCGGCGTCGAACGTACAGCAGATTGCTGAGTTCTACAGCATGGTGCTGCAAGCGCCAGCAAATCGCCTCAGCGACGGCTCCCTCCTCATCTCTGGAGGATCGGTCGGCATGCGCGTTTTCGACTCAGAGCACGACTTCCCTGCCGTTTGGCTTTCGCACGTCGCGCCAGTTGAACAGATGATCGAGGGCGGGGCGGCCTTCCTCGACTCCCAGCACCAACTGTTGAGAGACCCGATCGGCGTATGCTGGAGCATCGAGCCGAGGTCGGAATCGACGAAGGCCGCCGTTCATCCAATATAATAGGTCGCATGGTGCTGACCGTCGATTTCGATGGCTTTGCTGCGGCTACTAAGAGCTTGACCGGAGCAAATCAGGCGTTCGTATCTCCGATGGGCAATGGGTGTTCGCTCACCTCTGCGGGAACCGAAAAGGGACTGATCGTACGTTCGACCACCCCGCTTTCTATGGCTGACGCAATCACTCA
Source organism: Armatimonadota bacterium (assembly GCA_022563855.1). Taxonomy (NCBI): domain Bacteria; kingdom Bacillati; phylum Armatimonadota; species Armatimonadota bacterium. The sequence goes on along the minus strand of JADFMN010000005.1, from coordinate 56,182 downwards.
ACTAAAGACCGCCGGTATCGCCGTCGAACGCGGCGCGTGGTCGGAGGGCTCGACGGATGCCCAGCAAGACTTGTGGGTCGCGGCTGTGGCGTACAAGAGCGGCGAGGACTCGCCAGGCCTCTGGGTCAGCACGTATCAGGAAAAACCGACGACGGGAGAAGTCCTGGCCGCGCTGTACGAAGAGTTTCGGGAGACCGGCGACGTCGGCGAGCTTCCGCTCGAGGAGTTCCTGAGGCTGGCCGAGCCGAACGTCGTTATCCTGAGCCCAGATCAGCTGTGGGAGTTCGCCGCAGGAAGAGAGGAAGACGCTGCAAACGAGCCGAAGTAGTGGCGGAGAGGGTGGGATTCGAACCCACGGAGGCCTTGCGACCTCACTGGTTTTCGAAACCAGCGCACTAGACCACTATGCGACCTCTCCGCAGAGAAGTAATTATGGCTTACGACGGGCAAAACCTAGAGGTCGATCACCGCTCCAGGATTTCAGCGGCCGTCCAGTAGAAATCGTCGAACGCGCCACTGTACTCGACAATGGCCTGGCCGTTTTCGTTCGTCAATCCGCCGTACTGGACTTCGAAGCGCGAATACTCGTTCAGCACATGCCCGTATTCGGTCAGCATCTCAATCGCCTTCGTTTTGAGGTCTGCGCGCTCGAGCAGCTCGCCGTACTGCCACATGAGAAGAATCGTCTTGACCGTAGCGGGCGGAACGAAACCGTCGAGCAAATGAGGTACGTCGAGCCGAAACTGCGAGTCGCGGCCGCTGGCGGGCTGTGCACCAAGAACGCGCCCAGAGTCGTCCGAGTACAGAAAGACCGCTCGGTCAAGAACCGCGCTGCCAGCAGAGAGATAAGCGGCGTCGCCGGATGCTTTGAACGCCTCTAGCATCGCGTCTGAGTAAGCTGCGAAATCGCCAAGGTAGCGATGAGATCGCGAAGCGCCCGATAGGCCGTGACGAACGGTGTTGGAGCCGACCCGAAACGTTTCCAGCGCCGTCAATTGCGCCATCGCCCTTGTCAAGAGTTCGTCGTTGCCCAACAGTCGGCAGGTCTCGATGCAGCGAGCGACCGTATAACCGACGGCATCGGCGTAATCGTGATCCGACGGCACGATCGCCGATTGTTCTCGGATGCTTCGCAGCTCGTCCATCAGTTCGTCGACATCTTCCAGACTCCAATCTGCCCCGGCAGGTCGACGAACCATCATCAGCGGATTCGCCCTCGAATTAAGCAGCAACTTCTCCGTCATCGACTTTCGCACGCTCCGTGAAAAAGAGAGGCGAAGCGTCGCCACCGGGAAGCTGTAGGCCAGACACCGACCGTTCGAGAGGACATCGGCGACTGAGGAGCCCGGCAGGCCGGACCCGCTCTCAAGCATTTGCAACGCCCATTCGACGCCAGCCAGCGCGACCTGCTCGGCAGTGCGATCTTGCGCAACCATCGAATACTGCGCAAGCGCTGCGCACATCTCTGTTGACTGCGCAAGCAACTTGTTAAAGTCAACTTGTCCGGCATCGCGGCGATCGCGCACGCGGAAGAACCCGCCGTCCAACCAGTCAACTTGGCCCGATTGCAGCAATTCTCGCACCAGCCGCTCGGCTGCGTTGCGCGCGCCCAATTTTAGGTACAGCCGCAAACGTGAAGCGGGCGGCGCCTCGAACCTGTGCTCCGCGGCGATCATCGACAGGTCGAAAGCGCGATCGCGGCTGCTCTCGGCCTCAACAAATCGCAGATCGACGGCCATCGCCGACTCTGCGTACTCACGGTATTTCGGGGTCTGCTGGCTCCCAGCGCGGCCGTACGCCGCCATCTCACGCCTTTGCCGCTCTCGTCTCTGCTGTTCTCGTCTTTGCTGCTCGTCCTCCTCTTCTTGAAGCTCACGAAGCTCGTCTTCGCTCACCGCGAGGGATTCTTCGACCAACCGTGCCCGCGCGTCCAGAACTCGGCCAAGGACTTCTCGAAACTCGTTCACGTCGAGCCGATCATCCCAAAGGATGAACCCGCCGTCAGGCAAAAGGAACCATAGGTGGAATCCGTCGTCGTTTGGGACTGTGGATCGAGTGAGTTGTAAGAGCGGGTAGGCCCACTCCGGATTCTGCATGGCGTCAACACGAACGCACACGAACTCACTGTTCAGCTTCGCGGCCATCTCCTGATTGCTGAAATGCCAGCTGTCGTACCTCCGCGCCGTACGGCTCCACGAGGTTCCGACTGCGATCATGATCGGACGATCTAGCCGTCGAGCCTCCGCTAGGAAGTCGTCCGCGAGGGTCAGCCATTCGACGCGGTGCCTCGATGCGTTCAACAGGTACTGTGCGCTCTCAGAAGCCAGCTCATTCTCTGCTGGCGGCGGGACGAGTGGCCGACCCCAATCGACAAGGACGTTGACGCCGACGACGATCACCAGCGTCATGGTAACCGCCCAATACGACCCGCGTGATCCCCACAGTGGCATATCTCTCACATTATGGCTTTGGTATCATCTGCCCATGCCGATCTCCTTGGAAGAAGTCAAGCACGTAGCTCGCTTGGCACGGTTGGAACTGAGCGACGGCGAGCTTGCTGAGTTCCAAGGCGAATTGAACGCGCTGCTCGGGCACTTTCAGGATATCGAAGACGTCGACGTCAGCGGCGTCGATCCGCGACCCCACGCCGTTGCCCTCACGAACGTCTGGGCTGAAGACGTGCCCGGCCAATGCCTGCCGAGGGATGAGGCGATGAGGAACGCGCCTTCGAGCAAGGCGGGCGTTTTCATCGTGCCAACCATCATCGAGGAGTAGTAATTGGTCAGCCAGTTGACCGCAGTGGAGTTGGCAGAGAAACTCCAGTCGAGAGAGATCTCAGTCCACGACGCGCTTGATGGCTCGCTTGAGCGAATTCGGAAGATCGACCCCGAGTACCGTGCGTTTCTGACGCTGTGCGAAGAGAGCGCCCGACAGGACGCCGACACGGCCCAAGCGCTGATCGATTCAGGCGACGGAAGCGCGCTCACCGGCGTTCCCCTGGCTGTCAAAGACAATATGAGCACAGCGGGAATCCCCACGACGTGCGCGTCGAAGATTCTGGAAGGGTACGTACCGCCTTTTGACGCCACCGTGATAGAGCGGGCAAGGTCTCATGGCATGGTGATCGTCGGCAAGACGAATCTCGACGAGTTCGCGATGGGAACCTCGACTGAGAACAGCGCGTTTCACCCCACGCACAACCCTTGGGATCCGGATCTGTCTCCCGGCGGAAGCTCGGGCGGATCGGCGGTTTCGGTCTCAGCAGAGATGACCCCGCTCTCCCTCGGCTCAGATACGGGCGGCTCGATCAGGCAGCCAGCCTCGCTGTGCGGAGTCGTTGGTTTCAAGCCCACGTACGGCCGCGTGTCTCGCTACGGGCTTGTAGCTTTCGCCTCGAGCCTAGACCAAATTGGCCCGTTCGGCCGAACGGTGGAAGACGCCGCGCTGTTGGCGTCAGTCATTTCTGGCCACGACCCTCGGGACAGCACTTCGCTGCCGGACTCGCAAATCTCAACCAAGGAGTTGAAAGACGGGTCGTTGAAAGGACTGAAATTCGCCCTGCCCAAGGAGTTTCTCGCCGACTCGATCGAGCCCGGGGTGCGTACGGCAGTCGAGCGCGCCGTCGAGTCGATGAGTCGCGAAGGCGCGTCGATCTCCGAGATCAGCCTGCCCTCGATCAAGCTCGGCGTCACGACGTACTACATCATCGCGCCCGCGGAGGCGAGCAGCAACCTAGCGCGGTACGACGGCGTCCGGTACGGGCCGAGGATCGCGGCGGGCAGCGATCACGTTGATATGTTTATGGCGACCAGAGGGGGGCTGTTCGGCCACGAGGTGAAACTGCGGATCATGGTCGGAACGTATGCTCTATCGGCAGGCTACTACGACGCGTACTATCACAAGGCGCAGCAGATTCGCGGATTGATGTCGGCCGAGTTTGAGCAGGCGTTCAAAGAGTACGACTGTATCATCGGCCCGACCAGCCCGTGCGTGGCGTTTCCGATGGGTGACGCGGGACTCGATCACATGTCGCTCAAGCTGATGGACTACTGCACAATTCCGGCGAACATGGGAGGTTTCCCGAGCATTTCGCTGCCGTGCGGGCTGTCCGATGGGTTGCCCGTCGGACTGCTGCTCACAGGACCTGTCAACGACGACGAACGGCTGTTGCAGACGGCGTACGCGGTGGAGCGATGCCTACCCGGCACCGGCAAACGGCCGCCGATGCCCTGATTCGCCATGAACGACATCAAGCAAAGAGACAAAGAGCTATTCCTGAAGGAGCTGTTCTCCTTCGGACGCCTCTTTCTCGTCGGCTCGCTTCTGTTCCTTGTCATCATCAATCAAACGAGGGGACCCTGGCTGCTCCTCCTCCTTGCAGTCGCCGGCGTATGCGCTATGACTGCCTACACTCGCAGCGTCGAAAAGCGTTTCAAGAACAGGCGCTTCCTGCTGCTCTGGGCTGCGTGCAAGGATCGCCTGAAACGGTTCAACAAAGCGTTCTCCGACAGCACCAAGGACGGCGTCGTCGAACTACAGGAGCTGCCCAAGACGATAGTCGACGTAGGCTCGAATCTGTACGTCGCCCTAAGGAGAGCCGACATCATCATCGACGAAGTTTCCGCCAGCGAAGGCTGGCTAGTCCCTCCCAAGGGGCAGGCGGGACCGATCAGCCCCGATCAGAGAACGCAGGAGCTGTACCTGCTCGCTGACAAGAACATCGCCGAGTACCGCCAAAACTACCAAGGCGTTATTACCCGCGTTGAGCGAACGGAAGCGCAGGCGGCGGTGTTCACGACGACGCTCGATACGCTCAGGATGCGAATGCTCGGCCACCGGCTTTCGACCAGTTCGCCAGAGCTTGACCACGGCGACTTCCTCCAGGCAATGGCCGAAGCCCGACTGCAGCTCGACTCCATCGACAAGGCGCTCGAAGAGCTGGACGAGACTCCGTACCCGAAGTTCGATGGGATTGATTCGGTGGCCGTGCCGACAGTCGAGCAACCCCCGACTGCCGACGAGACCACCGACCCCGGCTCCCCGCCGCCGATCCCCGACGATGCCAAAAGACAGATCAAAGAAGAGAGGAACGACTGAGTGATCGTCAGGTGTCCCGCGAAGGTCAATCTGTTTCTCTCGGTCGGCCAGCGCGATGAGACCGGCTACCACCCGATCCGTACCGTCTTCCAGGCTGTCGGGCTGTTCGACGAACTGACCGTCAACGAGTCTGAGTCCGACTCGTTCGACTGCGACTGGCCCGACATTCCGGCCGAGAACACGGTGACTGCGGCGCTGCGGCTGCTTCAAAGAGAGATCGCGATCCCCCCTCTCGGTATTTCGCTTGTAAAGCGCATCCCGCGCCAGGCAGGTCTGGGCGGCGGAAGTTCTGATGCTGCAGGCCTGATTCGAGCCGTTCGCAAGCTGATTCCCGACCAACTCACCGATACCGCCGCGCAGAGAATTGCCTTGGCTGTCGGCGCTGACGTACCGTTCTTCTTGATGGGCGGCAGGGCGACAGCGTGCGGTTACGGCGAGAAGCTCGAGGCGCAGCCGGATGACGCTTCAAAGTGGTTCCTCATCGTGATGCCGTCAACTCGAGTCGATACCTCGGAAGCCTATACGAGGCTCGACGCGTTGAATCCGTCGCTGAAGACGTTCCCCGCGGCGGGAGGCCTGCACAACGACTTCGAAGCTGTCGCTCCCTTCGAGTGCGCTCAACTATCGGACAGACTCCGCGTTCACGGCGCCGAGGACGCGCTGCTATGTGGATCAGGCTCCGCCGTGTTCGGGATGTTCGACTCCGCAAGCACCGCCGGCGCTGCCCAAGCCAAGATGCAGGAAGAGGGCGTCGGCGACTCATGGCTCGCGCCTGCGCTGACCCGCGAGGAGAGCCTGTGGATATCGTGATCCTTGCCGGAGGGCGCTGCGACGACGAATTGCGCAAAGCATCGGGCGCCGACACGCGCGCCGAGATCGAGATCGACGGCACTCGCCTCGTGGATACCGTGCTGAGCGCGACCAGCCCGCTCGGCGAACCGATCCTCGTCGGCGGTCCTAGCGGCATTACAGCTCGCCAAGTCGAAGCTGGCGCAAACTTCTGCGACAGCCTGTCGAACGGCTTAAGCCAGGTAAAGACCGAGCACTTCCTGCTGGTGACGGTCGATCTGCCGTGCCTGACGACCGAGTCGCTGAACGACTTCGTAGACAGATGCGACAGATCAGCTGGATTGAACTACCCGATCGTGCCGATGCAGGACTGCGAGGCGAGGTTCCCCGGCATGCGCCGCACGACGCTCAAACTTCGAGAAGGGGAGTTCACCGGAGGAAACGTCGCCTTGATGGAGAAGGAGATGATGGCGCGAGCGCTCCCAGTAATGGAACGGGCTTATGAAGTGCGCAAGAAACCCCTTCTGCTGGCTCAGACGATCGGTCTCGGTGTGCTCGGCAGGGTGATGCTCGGGCAGGTTTGGCCAAGAACCCTGCGCCTGGCGGCTCTGGAAAGGGCAGTCGGGAAGTTCCTTGGCGTTCCAGTACGCGGGGTCATCAGCCGCTACGCCGAGCTTGGCGCCGACTTGGACAAGGCGGAGCAGTACGAGCAGTTCGCTCGACTTCAGAAAACGTAAGAATTGCCGACAATCAGGATGTGGCAATCTCGAATCACCGCAGCAACCCAGGCGACCCGGCGCTGGCAGAGCGGTTTCTGAACGGCCTCGACTACGTCGTCGACGCATCGGCTTGGCTGAACGGCGATACCATCTTCGCCCACGTGACGGTCACGGAGGACGCAGCGATTAGCGATAAAGACCTTCAGCAGGCATGCTTGACCAAGGTCGGGCTGATCAATACGCCGAAGGTGATTCAAGTTGATCGACGAGCAAGGCCAGCTGCCTAGCTCTTTGCTTTGGGCTCTGTCTTCCTTTTCATCCCACTCTCAAACTTCCCAGCGCTCTTGCCGCTTTTTGCGGCCTTCGCCTGCGATCCGGCCTCACCGGTCGCTGCGACCATTCCAGCGGTCAGGTCCACCTTCGTGATGCTCTGAACGTTTCTGCTAGGGCAGTGATTGCAGATGAACGTTACGCCGACATCTGACAGCCAGGTCGGGACTGTCGGTAACTCTTTGCCGCAAACGCATTTAACCATTACAAATCTCCGTGGGTCTCTTGGTGGTGACGCTCAGCTTGCTGGTGCGTTAGCCACCCGTTGACGAACATGACGGCGGCGCTACCGAAGTAGATCCAGACGAGGCCGCTCTCACGAATCTGCCCCGGATCACGGATCGTCGCCTCACCGGCAACCAGCGCGAAAAGCCCTAGCGATGCCAGGATGCCAGCCAACCAGAAGAAGGTGTTTTTCCACCAAACAGGTGCTTGGGTCGGTTTATCCTTCTTCACGAAGGTAGAAGATACCCCGCCGGCTAGGCTCGGATGTCGAGGACCTGTCCCTTAGTCTCAATCAGATCTAGCAGCTTGGATGCTTGAGCCTTCTGCGAATCCAGGGCCTTTTTGAGAACATTGATCTGGTAGGCCGTCCTGGCCGAGTCCGTCTGCGGGGTGTTCTGGAGACTTGATACTGCCTGAGTCGATCCGCTGATTCGCATGCCATTCATGGTATCGGCAGATTCCGTCGATCCTGGAGTGGCGACCCTGACGCTTCAATTCTGAGTACACTGGCGTCTCTCAACTGAAAGCGTGAAGTTTGTTCTAGTCACACACGACAAGATAATGGCCAAGGAGGCCCGCAAGGGGTTGCATCCGGATGATGAGTTGATCGTGTTCAAGAACTGGGAGCCCGCCCTCGACGAGTGCGAGGACGCGGATTTGCTGTTCGTCGATCTGGTCGCCACCCTGGACAAGCCCCACAAGATCGCAGGGTACGAGCAGTTCGGCATAGCGAAGCAGGCACACGCCATCGCCAACACGGTACCGCTGGTCCTGATCTCGCCCGAAGCCGACTACGAGCTCGATTTCATGGTCGGGTGGCCTAACTTCGTCTTTGCGAACATCCGGCAGCCGGTGAACTACAAGATCTTTCGTCGGGCATCTACCTGGGTCTAGCTCGATTCCTTGCTCTTCGGGTGCGCTTTCTGCACTGCTTCTCTCAGCCGCTCAATGCTGATGTGCGTGTAAATCTGCGTCGTCGCCACGTCCTCGTGTCCGAGCAGCTGCTGGACGGTCTTCAGATCGGCGCCGCCGTCGAGCAAGTGCGTGGCAAAGCTGTGTCGCAGCGTGTGGGGCGAGACGTCAGAAGGCAGACCTGCTGACCTTGCAAATCTCTTGACGATGTTCTGAATGGACCGAGTGGTTAAGGCCCTCCCGCTCCGGTTTGTAAAGAGCGGCTCGCGGTCTTTCGCAGGTACGCGCTCGGACTCGATGTAACGCTGTAATGAGTCTCTACAAGCCTCGCCGAAAAGCGCGACCCGCTCCTTGTTCCCCTTTCCAACCACGCGGATGATCTGTTCATTTAGATCCAGGTCAACCGTCTGGATCGTGACGAGTTCCGCCGCTCGCAAGCCTGACGCGTAGAGAACCTCCAAGATCGCCTGATCTCGGAGCGGGGACTGGCCCGCTGGCTTGTTCGATAGCAGCTCCTCCGCCTGGTGCTGGCTCAAGACGGTGGGCAGCTTCCTGCGTTTATACGGCGCCTCGAGAGTCTCGGTCGGGTCGAAGGCCAGTACCTCGATCGACCGCAGGTAACGGACGAACGCCCGAACGGTCGCGAGTTTGCGAGAGCGCGTGCCGGGCTTCCCTCCGTACTTGCGCAAAAACCTGCGCAACGACTCGGCGCTCATATCTTCGCCGTCAAGGCTTGCGGCCAACTGCGAGAGATCGCTGCCATACGCGCGCACAGTGGCCGGTGATCGGATCGCGGCCAAATGGTCCAGGAACGCCTGGATGAGTTCATCGAGCGGGCGCGAGACCCGGGACACGGCCTACGCCCCTATCTTCCTGAACACCAGCGTGGCGTTGTGGCCGCCGAAGCCGAACGAGTTCGACAGCGCGATATCGACGGTCGCCTTTCGCGAGGAGTTCGGCACGTAGTCCAGATCGCAATCCGGGTCTGGCGTCTCGTAGTTGACAGTTGGCGGAATCTCGCCGTGCAGCATCGCCTGGATACAGATCACGGCCTCGACAGCGCCAGCAGCGCCGAGCATGTGTCCGAGCATCGACTTTGTGCTGCTGATCGGCGTCGTAGCAGCGGCGTCTCCAAAGACCTGCTTGATCGCGGAAGTCTCCAGCATGTCGTTGTACTTGGTCGACGTCCCGTGCGCGTTGATGTAGTCGATGTCCCCAGGCTCGATCTGCGCGCCCTTTATCGCCATCTTCATCGCTCGAAACGCGCCGGCGCCCTCCGGATCGGGGGCCGTGATGTGATAAGCGTCGCCGGACATGCCGTAGCCGATTATCTCGGCCAGCATCTTCGCGCCGCGCTTCTTCGCAAAGTCGTAATCCTCGAGTACGAGCACACCAGCGCCTTCGGCGATGATGAACCCGTCCCGGTCGGCGTCAAACGGACGCGACGCACGCTCCGGCTCGTCGTTGCGCTTGCTCATCGCTCTGGCCGCGCAGAACCCCGACATCCCGACCGGATTGATCGGAGCCTCGGTGCCCCCGGCGAGCATGGCGATCGCGTCGCCGCGTTGGATCATTCTGTACGCGTCGCCGATTGCGTTGGTACCGGTGGCGCACGCCGTCACGACACAGCTGTTCGGGCCGCGCATCTTGTGCTGGATCGACACGTAGCCAGACGCCATGTCTGGAATCATGTACGGAACCAAGAACGGCGACACCTTGGACGGCCCGCCTTCTAAGAGGCGCTGGACCTGTTCGTACATCATGGTCAGGCCGCCGATGCCAGATCCGATCAGCACGCCCGTTTCACGCCGCACATCGTCGTCGTCAGGAAAACAGGCGTCTTCAACGGCCATGGCAGCAGCGCCACACGCGAACGGCAGGAACCGATCCATCCGCCGGGCCTCTTTCTTGTCGACGAAGTCGACGGCCTCAAAGTCCTTCACCTCGGCGGCGATGCGAGAGGTGTAATCGGAGGCGTCCATGAGCGTGATCGCAGCAACCCCGCTCTCGCCAGCCAGCAAACGCGGCCAAAACGTTGATACGCCTGTGCCCAACGGCGTCACTGCACCCATGCCGGTGACGACGACTCGACCAGATTGTCCGGTCAAAGGTGCCATGCTTGCCTAAAGCTTGGAGTCGATGTACTTGACGGCTTCGCCGACCGTCTTCATGCTCGCCGCGTCGTCGTCGGGCACATCGATACTGAACTCGTCCTCGAACGCCATGACCAGTTCGACTACGTCCAACGAGTCTGCCCCAAGGTCCTCGATGAAGCTCGCTTCCTCGTGAACCTCGCCCTCGGAGACCCCCAACTCCTCGCAAGTCACTTTCTTCACTCTTTCTAGAACGGATGCCGACATATTTTGCACCTAATGTATTTTGTGGACCGGGCCAGAGTATCCCAGCGCGTTGTCCCTGCGCAGGATACACCCAAACGGGTTCTTGGGTTTCGGACTTTACGTCGTCAGGCCCCCGTCCACGGTGATAGTTTGCCCGGTTATGTACCCGGCTGCGGGGCTGCATAGGAACGCAACCAGCGGCGCGACGTCAGACGGTTCGCCCAGCCGACCGAGCGAAGCAGCGCTGATAACGTGATCGCGAACCTCTTGCTGAAGGTCGCTCGTCATGTCCGTCTCGATGAACCCTGGGGCGACGGCGTTGACCGTGATGCCGCGACTGCCTAGCTCCTTCGAGGCCGCCATCGTCAGGCCGATCAGCCCTGCCTTGCTCGCGGCGTAGTTTGCCTGTCCGGCGGCTCCGTGCAGGCCGACGATGCTCGTGATGTTCACGATCCGACCCCAGCGCGCCTTCATCATGCCGCGATGGCACGCCTTGATCGTGTTGAACGCGCCCTTCAAGTTCACGGCGAGCACGTCGTCCCAGTCATCGTCCTTCATTCGCATCATCAAGGTGTCGCGGGCGATGCCGGCGCTGTTCACCAAGATCAGCGGCGGGCCCAGCGCTTCGTTGACGGCATCGACCGTCTCCTTTACGGCGACAGAGTCCGATACGTCGCAACCGAACGGTTTGGCGACGCCTCCGTCGCTCACTATTTGGTCAACCGTGGCTTGGGCGTTGCTCTGCGACGTGGCGACGCACGCGACCGAAGCACCTGCCGCAGCAAGCTGGATGGCTATTTCCCGCCCGATACCGCGGCTCGCGCCCGTTACGAGGGCGACCCTTGCTTCAGGGTTCATCGTTGTTTCTCCTTGAGCGACTCGATCGCGCTTGTGAGCGACTCTGTACCGTTCACTGCGAGCCCGGTAGCCTGCTTGTCAATTCGCCTTAGCAGTCCGGTCAGCACGGTGCCGCAGCCGCACTCGATGAACGTCTCGAACCCGTCCGAAAGCATATTCTGCACGCACTCTCTCCATCGCACTGGGCTGACGAGCTGTTTCTCCAACAGGTCGGCCCACTCTTGCCCGGGCTTTGACGAGACGTTGCTGTAGACCGGCATCGACCCATCGCTAAACTGAACGGCCCTGAGCCCAGCAGCCATCGCCTCAGCGGACTCTTGCATCAGCGAACTGTGAAACGCGCCGCTCACGTTGAGCGGCAGCACGCGCTTCGCCCCGGCCGCGGATAGCCTCTCTGACGCTAGTTCGACGGCAGCAACCTCTCCGCTAACGACGACCTGCCCTGGGCAGTTGTCGTTGGCCACGCCGCACACGCCAGCCACGCCGGCGCAGATAATCTCCACCGCGTCTAGTTCCAGCCCTAGGACCGCAACCATCGTGCCGGGCGCGAGCTTGCCGGCGCGCGCCATGAGATCGCCTCTGCGCTGCACCAGTCGGGCTCCCTGCTCCACGGTCAACACGCCTGCCGCCGTCAACGCCGCATACTCGCCTACGCTGTGCCCAGCCGCCGCCCGCACCGGGAGGTCGGGTGCCGCCGAGCTCAACGCCCGAAACGCAGCGACGCCGACCGTGAACAGCGCCAGTTGTGCGTTCTGAGTCTGACGCAACTCGGCCTCGTCGCTCTCGAAGCACAGGCTCGCCACGTCTGTGCCTGTCGCCTCGCTGACGCTCTCGAACACGCCGCGAGCGGCGGTGCTGGCGTCGAACAGCTCCTTACCCATGCCTGGCGCCTGTGATCCCTGACCTGGAAAGACGACCGCGATCATTCGGCTCATCGTACCCCTGCGTCCGAGCCTGGGCGCGGGTACGATTCCCACCGTGAGCCCGAGCATCGAGACTTTCCCCAATCCGGCACCGGAGCGCGACTACACGATCCTGCACACCTGCCCGGAGTTCACGAGCGTCTGCCCCAAGACCGGCCAGCCGGACTTCGCGACGATCGAGCTGGAGTACGTGCCCGATGGCCTCTGCATCGAGCTGAAGGCGCTCAAGCTGTACTACTACAGTTTCCGGGACGAGGGGGTTTTCTACGAGGCAGTCGTCAACCGGATTCTCGACGACCTGGTTGCGGCGTGCAGTCCGCGCTGGATGAGGGTCACGGGGCGGTTCAACGTGCGGGGCGGCATAGCGAGCGTCGTCACCGCAGAGACCGGCCCGCGCCCCTAGCGGCTCCGGACGAGGTACACCGGCGTTGTGAGACGGAAGCGCCTGCCCTCACGACCGAACATGACCTCGACGAAAATCGCCATGTTGGCTCCACGCGCACGTTCGCCTTTGACGACTATCTCGAACTCCTGCTCTACCGCCATCAGGTAGCTCGTCTCTCCCGCAGACCACTCCGCTTCCTCAAAGTGCAGGTCGTCTGAGCCAGCCCGCCAAACCCGGTACTCCTCCGCTCCGGCTCCCGCCAGGATCTTGATCTCCCATCTGCCAGGTGTCAGCACAGATTCAGGCACAAAAACCGGAAGCATCCGCCCCTCGGCGCAACGCCGCGCGAACTCGCCGAGCGACGGCGCCCACCAATCGATATCGCCGGCGCCGTGCCCTGTGTTCGGGTTCACGACCGACCACTTCGGCATACGCAACCTGTCCCAATACACCTGAGTCGAGTCCACGGTCCAGTACGGATCGTTCGTACCCGTCAAAACCATCGTGGGTACGGTCATCCCCGGCAGATAGCTGATCGGGTCGACGATTCGAATCAGCTCCTGGCCAGGCTCGGTGTCGAGAAGGTCCTGCAAGCCCCGATCCGTGTAGTCTGAGATCAGCGGTGAGTACTCGCCCCAGTACTCCATCTGCTGCTTCAGCTGTGCGACGAAGTCGAGGTTGTCGAATATGCCGGGGGCGATCCCCACGATACGGTCGTCGTCGATCGCTCCAGCCAGCCACGCCGTCCAACCCCTCTTGCTCGCGCCGGTTAGAACGAACTTGGTGAGTGGATCAGCCGCACCCTGGGTCGACTGCTCAAGGGCGTCCATCGTCCGGACCACGCTTTTCACCATCGGGAACAGCAGCGGCCACGAGGGGTCCCCAGACAGGAAGAACTGTTCGAACGTGTGGGCGATCAAGTCGTCCTCCTCACGCCCGTCGATCGGTTGATTTGGAATCTGGAACAGCAGCGCGACCGGCAAGCCGGACGCCTCGGCCAAGGTTCGCGCGTATTCGTAGTCCCGCTCGTTGGGCTCCCAGCCGGTTATCTCGATGATCGCTGTGCCCAGATTCGCCGGGTCCGATGGCCGGATAATGACGATATCGTGCTTCCAGGGCTCGCCTTGCCACGTTTGGCTGGTTATAGCGAGCGACCCGTAGCCATCGACGACTTGGCGGTGCCACTCGAAGCTGGCGTCAGGCTTTTTCACGTACTGTCCCAATTCTACGGGAGTGGCAGTCTGAAGGCCGAAAGCCCAAATTACGCACGCGAACAGCATGGTTGGCACAGTTTAGCCGTTCCTTCGCAACCCCCTCGCAGACTCAATGCCCCTTGACTTTTCCACCGCTACGTGGAAAACTGGCGGTCTGGCCTCGTTGGGGATCTTGCTGGGGCTTGGAGTTGGGCATGAATTCGCATTGGCAAATTAAGCTTGTTATGGCCGCCTTGCTGACCTTTGCGGTCGGTATTGTAGGCGCCACCTTTATCGACGGAACGGTTCTGATCAGCCGCGCAGCTAACAACCGCACCATCACAGTACAGTACGACGGCGTCAATGCGGCCATGATCGAGATGCGGGTCAACGGCAAGAGCATCACATCCCGCGTCGTCGATGACTCTCGCGACAGCGGAGAGACGAACTTCGCGCTCAACACCGCTCTGTTGAAAGACGGCGAGAATACGATCGAGATTCGACTGTACGACAGGAAGGGAAAACTGGTCGCGCACGAGACGAGCATCGTGGCCGTCGATCGCAAGCCGACCGGGCCGGTCTTCTTGGAGCGCCCAAAGGCCGGAGCGACGGTGCAAGGCCCGGTATCGATCAAGCTCGGATTCCACCAGAACCTTCGAAACGTGTTCGTCAGCTTCTACATCGACGACACGTTCAGGTCGCTTCGCAACGTTCCTCCGTACACATATCTCTGGGACACGAGCCGGACCAAGAACGGTTGGCACGAAGTGCAGGCGTGGATCGTCGACCAGAACAACCGCACGTACAAGACCGAAAAGATGCGGCTGTTCGTGAACAATCCGGTTGGTCGCACCGAACGCCGAGGCGTCGAGCCAAGACGCGAGCAGTCGACTGCCAGCACCGCTAAAGGCGATCCGACGACAGGCGGCGCAGCGGATATCAGGGCGACCGACCCGCCTATCGGCGAGTTCGCAAACGTCACCGAACCGGTACCGCCGAAAGCTGCTGCCTCCGTGGCGGTCAATGACAATGAGCTGCAAACAGCCGACCCGGCAGGAACGAGGCTTGAGACCGAGCTCAAGGGAACGGCGACCGGCCAGCGCATGATGACGCCGACTGGTGAGCGCGTGGCATTGCTGCCGCCCGACGGGAGCGCCGTCTCCAGCCCCGCACAGCCGTATCGATTGGAGCTGTCAGCCATGACTTACGGTACACGTCTGGCGGAGGGAAGTACGTTCACGATCAGCTTGAACGGCAACAAGATTAACTTCGACGTGATGCCTACCGTGGCCAGCGGCGTCCCGCTCACGCCGTTCCGCCACCTTTTCGAGGAAGCCGGCGGTGAAGTTCGCTGGACGCACGAGACCAAAGAGGTCGACGCAGAGGGGCTAGGCTACAAGCTTTGGTTCAAGATCGGTGAAGAGTACGGACTGGTGGATGGAACTCGATTCCTGTTCGAATTGGCGCCTTACATTCAAGACGGGCGGGCGATCGTGCCGTTGAGCTTCGTTCAGAACACGCTCGAGATGAACGTGCAGTACGACGCCGAGTCCGGCCATGTGCTCATCACTTCGGTAGGTTCAAAGTAGCCGTCGAATAACCGTTCCAACGCCTGGGCGACCTCGCAGTGAGATCGCCTGGGCGCTGTTTGCCCCAGCAATACTGCGAGTTCTATGGCCAACGTACCGATAATTGGACACGGGAGACCAAGAGCGCGCGATGACCACAGGGAGCGATTCCTCCTGGATCAAACTGGTGTGCCTTCTCGGTTTAGGCTTCTTGACCGTTGGGGCGGCATCCTGCCTCGTCGTGTACTCGTCGACCAAGTGGTCGATGGAGGCTACCGCACGGCGAGAGCTTGAAAGTGCGTCGCACCTGGCCGCTCTTCAGATCGACGCCGACGCCCACTCGACAATCCGTGACGAGGGCGACCTACACTCGGCAGCGCATCGTGAAGGGGTGCTTGCCTTGGAACGCACGCTGGCAAACCTCCCCAACATCCAGTCTCTGTACACGCTCCGACTTGTCGAAGGCGAACTCATAAACGTTCTGCGACCAGATGCGGATCGCAACCCATCGCTATCCAAAGCTACGAATCTCGATGCGACTTCGGTCGCTGACGCGCTGGAGGCGATACAGTCCGGGTATGCGGTTTTGAGCGACAGCCCTGCCACAGACGGCTCCGGCAGCTACCTCACGGCATACGTGCCTCTCACCCAATCCGACGGAAGTCTAGACTCCGTGCTCGTCGTCCGGCAGGATTACTCGAGCGTCCTGTTGCAGATGCAGGAGCTGCGCGCTGGCCTCTGGCTCGGATTGGCCATCGCCGTGCTCATCTCAGCTCTCCTGGCATCAACCATCTCGTACGGCCTGGTCCGCTCCGGACGTTCGCCCTGGGGCGAGCTGGCGTTGCATCGCAAACGGCGGGTTTGGATGTCGATCGGCATACTGGCCCTGGCGGCAGCAATCGTCTCAGACGGCGCTATCGAGTATCTCGAGATGAGGGATTCAACAGCTGAGCAAGGCAGCACGATTGCGGTGCTGAGGAGCCTCAACACGCTCCAAGCGCTGATGGGCGCTCCGCCCGAGTTCCGTTGGAAGTCACAGATGGCCCACGTATCTCGCGTCTGCCGATCGAAGCAGAGACTGGGGCTGGCTACGCTGATCGACGAGTTCTCTGCCGCTCGGCTAGCAGATGGGGCAGATCAAAGCACAAAGCGAGCAAACCTGGCGCTGGCAATGAAGATCGAAATGGGCGAGCTGCAGAGCAGCCTGGCCGACGCGAACGGCAAGCGCGCCTTGGCGAGCGGGGAGCAGGCGACCAGGTTGATTCTCACCGCGCTGATGTCCGTGTTCGCGCTCGCTCTGCTCGGCACGCTCTCCGGACAGCAGAGCCGATTCAAGCAAGCTGTTAGCGCCGGCGCCGAATTCCAAACGCGGTACGACAACCTAATTCAGACGCTCCCGATCGGGCTGTTCGGATACGCTGCCGGTGAGTGCATCTTCACAAACGGGGCGTGGGGAACAGCCGAAAGCGAGAGCACCGAGAACGTCCTTTCTGCGATTCATCCTGATGACCGCGTAGCCTTCGACAGAGCCCTCGAACTCGCTGAAAAAGACGGAAAACCGTTCTCCGCAACCCTCCGGATTCAGTGTCAGGACTTGACCAACATTCACTTCGAGGCTTACTGCGCGCCGGTTGCACACGAAGCGGGCGGTTCGTGTCATCTGCTGGTCTTCTGCGTCGATGTAACACCGCTAGTTCGGGCTAAGAACGAAGTCCACAGAAAGCACCGCCAGGTAGAGAATAAGAACTACCTGCTGAGCACTGCCCTCGCGGAGCTGGAGGGCAATCTTGAGGTCGCCGTTCGTACGATGGTGCGGGCAATAGACGCGAAAGACCCGTACACTGCGGGTCACTCCGAACGAGTGCGAAACTACAGCTCCCAGATAGCGCGTCACCTTGGGCTGTCCGCTACGGAGATCGCAACAGTAGAACACGGTGCGCTCGTGCACGACGTCGGAAAGATAGGGATTCCGGATGAAATCCTGCTGAAACCGGAAAAACTGACTGGCGAGGAGTACGAGATCGTGAAACAGCATACGAT
The DNA here is from genome assembly GCA_022563855.1 of Armatimonadota bacterium. Classification (NCBI taxonomy): domain Bacteria; kingdom Bacillati; phylum Armatimonadota; species Armatimonadota bacterium. The sequence goes on along the minus strand of JADFMN010000005.1, from coordinate 38,804 downwards.
CAAGGGCGCCGCCATCGTTAGCGAGATGGAGCTGTTCCGAGACTGTTTGCAGATCGTCAAATACCATCATGAACGGCTCGACGGCAGTGGTTATCCCGACGGTCTTTCGGGAGACGATATCCAGTTCATCGTGAGAATCGTGAGCGTTGCCGACATGTTCGATGCCATGACAACCAGTAGAGCGTATCGAGCTGGAAAGAGCGTCGAAGAATCTATGGAGATCATCTGGCAGGACGTCAAGGATGGCAAACTGGACGTAACCGTCGTCAAGGCGCTCGAATCGACCATTTCCGAACTGGGGCTGACCGGCCAGATCGACCAAGCTGACGGGTTGGCAGCCTAGCTAGCCGAAGCTACTGCAACCTACGGATTCTTCCCAAGAGTCCGATAATCACCGTACATGTGCGAGAAGGAACCCAGAAGCGATCAGCGGCGCCATGCTAGGTTCGAACTACTCGAGTACGCATTCGTGCGGCGGCCTGACCGACGAAATGGACACACAGCCGTGATCGTTGACGTCAGCCTCGGAGGGTTCCAGACTCGATCACGCGAGAGAATTCCGATCGACCAATCCTTGGTCGTAATGGTCGGACAGGCCGGTGCAACGCCGGTAGAAGTACATGTTGAATCCCGGTATTCAATCGAAGTCAAGAACTCGGAACTATTCGCGACTGGGTTCAAGGTAAAGCCGGAAAACGACAAGGAGCGGGTTCAGTGGGTGAATTACGTTCACTCAGTGTTTCAAGAGCAAGGCGAACTCCTGACGCGCTGAGCCAGCCAACCCGGCGACGGAGCTCTACTTGGCACCCCTTTGCGGCGTAGTTCGCCGCTTAATTCGAACCGTGTCCGCAGCTACCGCAACCGCCAGTCTCCGCAGGACCGTCCTCGGTACTGAAAGACGAGCCGCAACCGCACGAACTAGTGGCATTGGGGTTCTCGATTTTGAATCCAGGCCCCATCTGGTCATCGACGTAGTCGACGATGGCACCCTGCATATACTGCAGGCTCATGTCATCGACGTAAATCTTGACGCCGAGGTGGCTCAAGACCTTGTCGTCGGCAGCCGGCTCGCCATCATCGAGGGCCATACCGTACTGCATCCCGCTGCATCCGCCACCGGCAACCCATACACGCAGGGCGCTATCGGCCTTGCCCTCGGCAGCCATTAAGGCTATGAGTTCGTCTGCCGCGCGCTCGGTCAGCGAAATCGCAATCGACTCTGTTGGGCCTTCCATTGCTAGGCTCATACCACTATAATGACACTAATCTACAGATTCGCAAGAAAATCGCCGTTTTACTGGTGCGATTTGAGCCATATTGCGTCCAATCAAACGCAGAATCAAGTTTGAACGGATGCTCTCCATCATAATGGTGGACAGGACAAACATCATAAATGCTTAATGCGCAGAAGGAATCAGGTCCGAACGGTCGAGCCAGGCTTTTGGAAGCCGCACAGCAGTTGTTCTGCAAGCTGGGCCTCAGCGAAGTGACCGTTGCCCAGATTCTCGATCACAGCGGCGTGAAAGCTCCCACTCTGTACCACCACTTCGACGGCAAGGAGGGCCTGTACGTCGCCTGGATCGGTGAGGCGCTGAGGCGAATCGAGAGCAAGCTGTCCGCGCTCGACCGTCAAGAGGGCCCTGAGGCATTCCTTCGTGGAGTCCGACAAGTCCTACTGGCAAATACATCCATGGACGTCGTCCAAGTTCTGCGAGATCGCCGATGGCTCTCCGGGGATGAATCACTCGACCTGATCGACAAGGCTCTGGACAGCTGCGTTTTCCGACCGATCGGAGCAGGCGTGTGCGATTATGCCAAATCCAACGGTCGCGACCTCTCCAAAGAGGAGTTCGGGCAAGTGTTCGTGCATCTGCTGTCGTTGGACCGACCGAAGTACCGGCGCGCTTCTTCCATGGAGTCGCTGGATCGCGATCTAGTTATCCGGCTGTTCCTCAGCGGCACCGCCAGTCCAGTCTCTGCTGGAATGGGGGAGGTGCCCGCCGATGGACTTGAGTCCTCAAGAGCGAACGCTCGATAATGTAACATGAATTGTGGTCGCAGTCCGTTGACTGCATCCCCGACCTGATTCAGCATGCCCTATGTAGTCACAGAGCCCTGCATCGGCGTAAAGGACAAATCGTGCATGAGCGTTTGTCCAGTCGATTGCATCTATGAGACCGATACCATGGTCGTCATCCACCCAGACGAGTGCATCGATTGCGGACTTTGCGAACCGGAATGTCCAGTAACCGCCATCTTTGTCGATACAGACGTGCCAGACGAGTGGCGGGACTATGTGGAGAAGAATAGGGTGGAGTCGGAAGAAAGGTCCGGCTGCTAAGCGGCCTCGTGGGTTATCTGCGCCCAGCGCGCATAGTCGACGCGGCTCAAGTAATCGACGTTGACCCCGCAACGGTACGTTCCGTCACCGTTAGGCAATTCGCGGCAATACCGAACTTTCCCCTGGCACTTCACCTCGCCCAAGGGTGTTTGCACCTCCAGCTCGACTTCAGAGCCAGCCTCGATCGGTCCTTCAACGTCGATGCCAAGTCCGCAGGCAGAGACGTCGTGCACTGTACCTTGCGTCTGCCCGTCCGCAAGCGTGACCGCCACATTCCAGTTGGGAACGACGCGCCGACGCGATTCCGCCGAATCGACCACACGAATTCTGCTCGTGACTGTCCCCTCCGTTCGTTGCGCTGTCGGTTGACCGTGCAACAACTCCATATGGAAGATACTGTCCAATGCTTCGTCCGCTGGCCCGCAAGCCGTCACGTCCACCGTCATGCAGGCAGTGACGTAATCGCCGAACAGCTCGACATAGACAGCCTCGCCCTCGGCCAGGTCGAAGGAAGTCTCAGAGACGACCGCCAGCCGCGCGCCCGTGAACTGCTCGACCCAGCCAGCAAACTTTTTGCCGTCGCTGAGCCGGGAAAGGCGGCACCGTGACCCAGCGAAACTCTCCAGCCCTATCTTCGACATCTCAAATCTATTATCGGTTGGCACATCGCCGCGATCTAGCCTGCAAAGGCTCTACGACCTGTAAAAATTGCTGTATCCTGACCGAGATTGGGCATCAAACTCGGCAGAGCGGCTGGCTCAAAACCTCTTAAGAACAGGCCTAGAGGTTCGATAACTGGCAATACTGGCGATTCCACCCGTTGCAGGCCGTAGGACTGTTAGGTAAGGTGCAAGTTACATGGCGAGGCGAACGAGTTCGTCAACGGCGAGCAAAACGCGTCTGCACGCGCCGGTTCTGCCGGTGCGCGACACGGTGCACTTCCCTGGCGTGATCCAGACGCTGCTGATCGGACGCGACATCTCTCTCAGGGCGTTGCAAGAGGCGCTAGAAGGCGACCGTGAGACGGTTGTCGCGAGCCAGAAGGATCCTCAAGTCGAGGATCCTTCCGCCAGAGATCTTTATCGAATCGGGACGTTGAGCGAAATCCTGCACGTGCTGCCGCTGCCCGATGGCACCATGCGCGTCGTTCTTCGCGGCCTGGCACGAGCAAGGATCGGCAAGCTGACGCTGCGCTCCGGCTTCTTGCAAGGCGACTACGAGTTTATCTCAGAGATACGAGCCACCGGCGAGCAGGTGGACGCGTTGATGCGCGAGTGCGTGTCGTCGTTCCAGCAGACTGCGGCGCTCGGACTGCAAGCGCCTCCCGAAGTCCTGGACATTCTCGGTTCGATCACGGAGCCCGGAGAGCTCGCAGACACGATAGCTCACCACCTACCGACGCTCAGCACGGCCGCCCGTCACGAGCTGCTCGCCGAAGACGACATTGCCGCCCGGTTGGAGAGGCTCGTTCACATTCTCGCCCGCGAGCTGCAAGTTTTGGAGCTGCAAACATCTTTGCGCACGAAAGTCGAAGAGGAGTTGGGGCAGACTCAACGCGAGTACTATCTTCGCGAGCAGCTCAAGGCCATCCAACAGGAACTGGGCGGCGAAGACGACGTCTATAGCGAAGAGGGAGAGGAGTATCGATCCAAGATTGAAGCTGCCGGAATGTCGCAGGAAACCCAAGAGAAGGCGATCCAGGAACTGCGCCGGTTGGAGCGCGCTCCTTCGAGCTCGCCGGAAGGCATGGTGATCCGCAACTACCTCGATTGGTTGGTCGACCTGCCGTGGAACGTCACCAGTCGCGACGAAATCGACGTCAAGCAAGCGCGCCTCATCCTAGACCGAGACCACTACGGACTTGAGAAGGTCAAGAACCGCATCCTCGACTTCTTGGCGGTCCGCCAGTTGAGCCAGAGCCTGCGAGGTCCGATCCTGTGCTTCGTAGGGCCGCCCGGCGTCGGCAAGACCAGCATCGGTCGGTCGATCGCCGAGTCTGTCGGTCGAAAGTTCCTGCGAATATCGCTTGGCGGCGTCCGAGATGAGGCCGAGATCCGGGGTCATCGGCGCACTTATATCGGGTCAATGCCGGGGCGGCTCGTCCACGGCATCAAGCAGTGCGGAACGAACAATCCGGTCTTCATGTTGGACGAGGTCGACAAGATGGCGAGCGATCTGCGCGGAGACCCGACAAGCGCGCTGTTAGAGGCGCTCGACCCTGAGCAGAACGTGAACTTCTCCGACCACTACATCGAGGTGCCGTTCGACCTGAGCAACGTCATGTTCATTGCAACGGCAAATTTGCTGGAGAACATCCCGCCTGCACTGCGAGATCGCATGGAGATCATCCACTTCCCCAGCTACACGGAGGTCGAGAAGCTAAACATCGCCCAGCGGTTCCTTGTTGGGAAGCAGTTGAGCGAACACGGTCTGAAGAAGTCGCAGCTCACTATTTCCAAGAGGACGCTTGAGACGGTGATCCGCCAATACACGCGAGAGGCAGGGGTTCGATCACTGCAGCGAGAGATCGGGACGATCTGCCGCAAAGCTGCCCGAATGATAGCCGAAGGCGACGCCCAGCGGGTCAAGGTCGACCCCAAGCAACTAATCAAGATGCTCGGCAAGCCGCTTTTCCGGTACGGAATGAAAGGCCGAAAAGATGAAATCGGCGCTGCCACCGGGCTCGTGTACTCTGAGTACGGCGGCGACATCGTCACGATCGAGGTCAACCTGAGCCTGCCCTACGGTGAACAGCCGCAGGTCCGCCTCACCGGTTCGCTGGGCGACGTGATGAAGGAGTCCGCGCTCGCCGCGTTGACCTACATTCGCGCGAACCAGAAGTCGCTGCACAAGGATAGGGAGTTCCGGTTCGACACTCACATTCACGTACCGGAGGGCGCTGTCCCGAAAGACGGGCCGAGCGCAGGAGTAACGATGTTGACCGCCGTCGTGTCCGCGTACACCAAACGGCCAGTACGATGCGACTTGGCCATGACAGGCGAAATCACCCTGCGCGGCAAGGTCCTGCCCGTCGGCGGAATCCGAGAAAAGATGCTAGCTGCGCACCGGGCCGGAATCAAGCACGTGATTCTGCCCATGGACAATATGCGCGACTTGGACGAACTTCCTGAGGGTCCAAGATCAGAGTTGGAGTTCCACCCGGTGAAGAACGCCAACGACGTGCTGAAACTGGCGTTGCGCTAGCCGCTCTTAGCCCACTTGCCTACCATGGTCTCTGATCCGCTACTGCCAAGGCCAGCTAACGCCTTGCGCCAGTGAGTGCGCAGGCCTGAGCGACGATGTCGTCCAGTCCGAGCCCGTTCTCCTGCAGAAGTAGCTTCTGGTCTCCGTGGTCGATGAACTTGTCGGGCAGGGCCATCAGTCTGTGGTCGATCTTCAGGCCTCGCTCCACGATTTCGTCCCTCACCGCCTGGCCAAAACCGCCGCGACGCGAGCCCTCTTCGATCGTGACGAGGTTCCCGGTCTCTTCAGCCAGGCCGAGGATAGTATCGAAGTCGATCGGCTTGGCCCAGCGCGCGTTGATCACGTTGATGACGGTGCCCTCGCCCGCTAGCTTCTCGGCCGCCGACCATGCCTGGCCGACCATCGACCCGTACGCGCAGATCGTGACTTGCGGCTCACCCTCGGTAGGGGACCCGAGCACCTCCGCCTTTCCGAACTCGACAGCCGTGCGCCCTTCCGGCAGGTTCTCGGGCGTCGTGCCCCTTGGGTACCGCAGGGCGATCGGCCCCTTGTCGTAATCCTTCATGTAACCCAGCATCTCGCGCAGCTCGGTGGCGTCCCGCGGGGCCAGCAAGGTCATGTTCGGCAGGGGGGACAGGTAGCTGATGTCGAACGCCCCGTGGTGCGTCGGGCCGTCGGCGCCGACGAGCCCCGCGCGGTCCATCAGGAATCGGACCGGCAGGTTCTGGACGCACACGTCGTGCAGCACCTGGTCGAACCCGCGCTGGAGGAATGTCGAGTAGATCGTGCAGAACGGCTTCATGCCGCCAGCCGCCAAGCCTGCGGCGAACGTGACGCCGTGCTGCTCGGCGATGCCGACGTCGTAGTACCGGTCTGGGAACTCGGCGGCGAACTTGTTGAGCCCGGTCCCGTCGGGCATGGCGGCCGTGATCGCCACGACGCGCGGATCCTCCTTGGCTATCTCCACGATCGCGTCGCCGTACGCCTTGGTGTACTGCACCGGGCCAGCCTTCTTCTTGGGCATGTCGCCGGTCTGGGAGTCGAACGCGCCGACGCCGTGCCACTTGCGCGCGTCGATTTCGGCCATGTCGTACCCCTTGCCCTTGACCGTGATCGCGTGAACGAAGAGCGGGCCACGCACCTGGCGCAGGTTGCGGAAAATCTCGAGCAGGCCCAGGAGGTCGTGCCCGTCGACCGGTCCGATGTACTCGAACCCGATCTCCTCGAAGATCGTGCCGGTCTCTTCGGGAGCGAAGTAGTGCGTGACGCCGTGCCGCAGACCGGCGGCTATGCGCGGTGCTGGGCCAGGGACCCGCTCGATCAGCTCCTTCGCCCGCTGAGCCCAGTTCTGGACGCGGGGGCGTGAACGCAGGCGAGTGAAGTACGACGTCAACGCGCCGACGTTCGGGGCGATCGACATGCGGTTGTCGTTCAGGACGACAGTGAGGTCGGAGCCCATCTCGCCAGCGTGGTTCAGCGCCTCCCAGCTCATTCCGGCGCAGATCGCCGCGTCGCCCGTGACGGCGACGACCCGCTCGCCCGTGCCCTGTCTATCCCGGGCGACCGCAAATCCGAGCGCCGCAGAGATTCCGGTGCCCGCGTGTCCGGCGCCGAAGTGGTCCAGCTCGTGCTCGGCACGCTTGAGGAACGGGCTCAGCCCCTTGTGCTTGCGCATGGTCTCGAACCGGGGCAGACGGCCTGTGAGGAGCTTGTGAGGATACGCCTGGTGCCCCGTGTCCCAGATCACCTTGTCCGGGGGCATCGAGTAAGAGGCGTACAGTGCGACCGTCAACTCGACCGTACCGAGGTTGGAGCTGAAGTGGCCGCCGGTCTTGCTGATCTTGTCTACGATAGCTTGGCGAACTTCGGCGGCGAGCTGAAGGAGCTCCTTATCGCTGAGCTTATGCAAGTCAGTCGGGCTGACGATCTCGCTCAGAATCTCGTATTCGGTGCTCATTGGGGCTCTCGGTCCGCTTCCACAGCTACGTCTACGCACAAAGGTTACCTAGAGTTCGACTGACGCTGTCGGTGGTGGTGCGAACAGGCCCAGTCGCTCCGCGGCGGCGAGGTGCCCTTGCCCTAGGACTGGTGCCGGAGCCAAGCGACCATCGCCTCGCCGATATCGCCGCTATCTTCAGAGATCAGCTCCAGGCACCGTACGCCCTCCCACAGGCCGCGATCCAACCCGCCCTCTGCCAACGTGATGGCTTCGCCCTTCTCCCCGACTGTGACTCCGACCTTGAGTTTTTCTCCTTTGAGCGACGCTTGCGATAGACCGATGAGGAATAGCTCGGCAGCCTCGGCGACATCGGGCTTCACGCCGTACACTTCAAATTCCGCCAGTCCAAATTTCTGAAGCCCCAACGTGTAGCAGTGCAGTCCGGCTTCTTGAGGGCGAATCTCGACCTTGACGTGGTCCCTTGCCCAGACCGGTTCGTTCTCCGGTCGAGGAGAGATCACGTCGTCGGGCAGTTTGTACACGCGCGAAAGGGGGTCGGCTACGAGACCGTCGGTCAGTTCCGCGCCCCGCTTGGCGACTTTCAGCAGAAAGTCCAGCGACGGATAGAGCTCCGGATCGTACGACTCGAACGTCAGCTGAAGCAGCAGCCAAGTCGCTTCGACCCTTGTTCGCAGTTCCTTGGGCCAGCTCATGCCCAGTTCGGAGCGGACAAACGCCGACGGGTTGAATCCCGCCTCCTCCTTTGACAGTACGAGCATTTTCAGAACCGTCTTCCTGTCCAGGGAAGCGATCGCGTACTGTCCACGCTCCAGCGGACGGCCGAGATCGGCCTTCTTCGAATCGGATCTAAGTGGCACCGCAAAGCCTGGCACCGCACCGCCTTCGCCCTTTGGATTGGCGATCGACACGACCGTCGGGAGCTGCGCCCGGGCTGCCAGGATCGACAGGTAGTAGCCGTCGGTGATGGCGAAGCCCCGCGTCTTGGGCTTCTTGAACTTAAGAACATCACGGAGCCGTCGCATCGCTATCTTCCACCGTTGCCAACGCGCGGTCGCACAGCCTGCGCCATGCCGGGGGCCACAGCCACAGCAGCCAGGCGCCCGGCGACCTCGCCAGCGTCGCCGACGTAAACGCGACCGCTGTACCGCTGGGGGTCAACGAACGCCAATCGCCGGTCTCGCCACGATTGTACGTCACGAGCCCAAAGGGATCAACGGCCGAAAGCACAGCGAGACCTGATTTCCTCAATTCCCGCCCGCTCGGCATCTGGACAGACAGTTGCCACTTCTTCAATCGCTGGCCGACGCGCGAAGCCCACAAAGTGACCTCGGTCCCCTCATAGAACGTTATGTAACAAGACGTAATGATGAACGCGAAGAGCGGGATGTTCATCCGGTACTCGATCCCGACGTGCAGTAGGATGCCGCCCAGCAGCACCCATTTCCTGAACGGCTTGGAGAAGATCAGCGTTGCCAGCGCGACCTCCATCAGCAGCGTGAACCATGTACTCGCCGAAATCATGATCGGGTGATCGACCCAAGCGGGCACCGGGAACCGATCGAACTCATCAAGGTGAGGCAGGTAGTACGTCGCCGTACCGTTGAGCCACCAATCGCCGAACGACTTGTGCCACGCCGTCGCGAAGTACACCAGCGCGAGTTGGATCTGCATCATCCGCTGCGGCCAGAGCGAGACGTCCAGCGGCTCGAGCGGCGCCTTGCCGCGCCAGAGCCCGATCAACCGGTCGATCGAGCAGGCGGCGCCAGAGGGGGACAGTGCGATGTAAAGCGCCATCGCTCGCATCAGCGTGTCGCCAGAGTGCAGGATGTCGGGATTGCGGAGGTGGAACGCCGTCAGTCCGAGCAACAGCACGACCGATGAGACACGGCTGAAAAGTCCGAGCGACGTAAATAGGGCCGCGAGCGTCGTGACGATGAATGCCAGCAGCGTGATGCGCGAATCAGTGACGTTGGCCAGCGGCGAGTAGCGGATGACGTCGCCGTTCCAGTACTCCAGCAGATAGACTGGCGTGAACCCTTTCTCCGTGAACCAAGCCTCGAAGTCGATCGAGATCATCATGAGGTTGGTAAAGATCAGCCCCCCGAACACGGCGCGGAACAGGCCCATGGTCACTGGCGAGCCGTAGCCGAACAGCCACTCCCCGAACTGGCGAAATGGGTTCAGCAGTGCCCGAAGCCAGTTCAATATCCCGCGTCGCTCCTCAGTTTTTCGAGATCAACCGTGTGAGTGTAAAAGAGGAAGACGTTGTACTCCTCCGGCGGAGGTTCGGGCGGGGGCAAGATCACCTTCCAGTGGCGATACAGATCTACTTGGATCGGCGGATTCTCCGGATCGCTATAGCTCAGGTACGCTATCCGCGCGGCGATAGGCGGCCACTTGTAACTCACGATATCTGGGTTGAATCTTTCGACGAACTTCCTGTACCTCTCCTTGAAGTACTTCTTCCAAATCGGCATGGTTTTCATGCGAGGGTACTGGAACCGTGCTTGCGATCCATCCTGAAATGTCACGGTCGCGTCGATCCAAACATCGACGTTCGCCGGATTTGGCGAAAACATACCCCAAGACTGCCAGAACCCCGTTGCGTTCATGTAGTTGCGAACGGGGTGAGCTTTCATTTCGGGAAACTTGTTGCCCTTGATGTAGTCCGAGTTGCTCTGCAAGAAGCGGTTGGGCAGGTTTCGCAGCTTTTTCCCCTCCTCTCCGGTCACTTTGCTAGCGGGAGGGTTCGGAAGCGACCAAGCGATGATGCAGAACAGATGCCACAGCACAAACGCCTTGATTCCCCAGTGAACACCTCGCGATTTTTCGCGCTCCGCCATCACGTTCAGTATGAACCAATCGAACGCAAAAGCCGGGCTACAGAATGTAGCGGCTCAAGTCCGTATCGTCTACGAGATTCTGTAGCTTTTCGTGCACGAACTTTGAGTCGATGACGACGCTGGAGGGCGCGTCGTCCGGTGCGTCGAACATGATGTCCTCAAGCAGCTTTTCCATCAACGTGTGCAGGCGTCGGGCACCGATGTTCTCCGTGCGGCTGTTCACTTCAGCCGCTAGGCTAGCCAGCGCGTCGAACGCGCTCTCTTTGAACTTCAGCTTTACGCCCTCAACCGCCAGCAGCTTCTGATACTGTTTGGTCAGCGCGTTCTGCGGCTCGTGCAGAATCCGACGGAAGTCTTCCTCGCTCAAGCTGTGCAGCTCGACGCGGATCGGCAGTCGGCCTTGAAGCTCGGGAATCAGGTCGCTCGGCTTGGACTGATGGAACGCGCCAGCGGCGATGAACAGGATGTGATCGGTGTGGAGGGATCCGTACTTCGTCGCGACGGTCGAACCCTCGATGATGGGGAGAAGGTCGCGCTGTACGCCCTCGCGAGACACATCCGGTCCGGCGCCGTGGCCGCTTTTGATCGCGATCTTGTCGATTTCGTCGATGAAGACGATGCCGGTCTGCTCCGCCCTCTCTAAAGCTTCGCGGTGCAGCGACCCGCGATCAAGCAGTTTTCCCGCCTCCTGCTCGATGAGCGGTTCGAGAGCGTCCCGGACCTTGACCTTGCGCGTGGACCGCCGACCGCCGAACGGGTTCATCATGCCGCCCATGTCGAAGCCCATCTCCTCTGGCCCCTGTGGCGTGAACACCTGCAGGAAACTCATGCCCTGGTCGTCAGAGTCTATCTCTAGCAAGAGTTCGTCGTGGACTCCGTCCTTGACCTCTTTCTCGATGCGTTTGCGCCGATCGTCGTCCGTCTCCTCCTCTACCTGCTCTTCTTCAGCCTCGGCCTTCTCTGGCTCGCCGCCCGGCATCGTGCCAAAGATCTCCATCGCGTGCCGCATCAACGGGTTGTCGGCCACCGACCTGCTGGGCGATGTGTCGTCGCGTAGCTCTTCCTCGACGAGATCGACGAGCCGCTCTCGAGCGATCTCCTCCGCTTTGGCGCTCACCTCCTCCATTTTTTCGCGTTCGACCAGCCTGACTGCGACGGCGACGAGGTCTCGAATGATCGACTCGATGTCGCGGCCAACGTAGCCGACCTCGGTGAACTTCGTCGCTTCTACTTTGACCATCGGCGCCTTGGCGAGCTGAGCCAACCGCCGGGCGATCTCCGTCTTCCCGACGCCGGTCGGCCCGATCATGAGGATGTTCTTGGGCGTGATCTCCTCGCGCTCCTTTTCGGGCACCTGCTGCCTGCGATACCGGTTCCTGAGCGCTACCGCGACCGCCTTCTTAGCGTCGTGCTGCCCGATGATGTACCGGTCTAGCGCTGCGACGATTTGCCGCGGCGTCAGGTCTTCGATCGGCAGGCTCATTGCAACTCGGTTGTACCAGATCGGTACCTGCGGCGCTTAGGCTCGCTTGCTCAGGATTTCCGTCAGCGCTTTTGCAACGATCGCGCCTGCTGTTGCGGCGGCGTCTGTTGTCGTTCCGCCGCTGAACGTAAACCTGACGCACTCGGCTGCCTGCTCTCTCGTGAGTCCGCAAGCGAGCATCACGTGGCTGGGGTTGAGCCCGCCGCTGCTGCACGCCGATCCGCTGCTCGCGGCGACCCCATCGCGATCCAGCCGGATCAGCAAGGTCTCCGCGCGAACGCCTGGAAAACGCAAGTGGGCGTGGCCGGCCAGCGTCTCCACGCCAGCGGCGATTTGCTCGAACTCGATCGGCGACAGCCGCTGAAGCTCCTCTAGGAACTTGCTTCGAGCCGCCTTCTTTGCGACGCTCTGGCACCCGGTCTTCACGGAGGCATCCACCGCCGCGCCGAATCCTACGATGCCCGGCACGTTCTCGGTGCCTGCCCGAGAGTCGCGCTCCTGGCCCCCGCCGACGATCACGGACTTGGTGTCGGTCCCTGCGCGAACGTAGAGCGCCCCGATCCCCTTCGGCCCGCCCATCTTGTGCGCGGAGATCGAAATCAGGTCCGCTCCGATCTCCTCTGCCTTGCACGCTGAGCCGTTGAACCACGGGAACGTCTGAACGGCGTCGCAATGGTACAGGGCGCCGCTCGCGCGTGCCAAGTCGGCGATTGCCCGCGCGTCGTTGAGCGCACCGGTCTCGTTGTTCGCGTGCATCACGCTCACGATCAACGTCCTGTCAGTCAAGGCGGATTCGACCGCGCTGGGCTCGACGACCGACTTCGCCGTCACTGGGATCGTCTTGACCTGCAGGCCAAGCCGCGTCAGCACGCTTGCGGTCTCGAGCACGCAGTGGTGCTCTGCCGCGCTCATCAAGACCGTGTCCCGCTGGGCGTTCTTGTTCGCCAGCGCGACGCCGATCATCGCCGCGTTTGCCGACTCCGTCCCGCCGGACGTGAACGTCACTTCGCCGAACCGGCAGCCCAGCGCGCTGCTGACGGCATCCCTCGCCGTGTCGATCGCGTGCTTGGCCTCGCGCCCCTCGGCGTAGATTGAGCTAGGGTTTCCGAACGAGCAGTCGAGCCACGGCACCATGGCCTCGCGAGCTTCAGCCAGCATCGGCGAAGTCGCCGCGTAGTCGAGATAAATGCGCTTTTTCATCCTATCAATCGGTCAGCCGTTAGGGTGAAAGCATTGTTCAACGCGTGCAGCACGATCGCCGGCAAGAGCGATCCGGTTTGGTACGTAACTAGCGCAGCCATGAACCCGATCGCGATCAAGGGCGGCCAGCCCGCCGGTCCCTGGGGGTGGATCGCCGCGAACAGCAACGCAGAAACGAGCATTCCGGCCCATGGGCTTTTCAGGCGTTCGGCCAGCGCCGGAAACAGCAGCCCTCGGAACGCCAGCTCCTCTGTGATCGGCGCCAAAATTATTGCACTCGTGAAAAGCAATACTGTGCTAAGCGGTGAGGCGGAGCTAAGCTGTTCGCCGATCGGGTGCATTGGGGAGGGGAAGAACTTGGTCAGCCAGATCATTAGAAGAATGGAGATTCCGAGCAGCGGCACGGTCGCCACATACGCCAGTGCCCCCGCGCCAACAAGATTCCGCCACGGGGCGCTTCGACCGAAAACTCGCTTGAGGCTGTCTGAGACGCCACCTAGCGGCGTCGCGATAAACGGAGCGCATGGTCCGAAAACTCGTTTGATGCTGTCCGCTACGCCGCGTATCGGCATTGCGATGATCACCAAGATTGCGGCCATTACGAGTACGCCGTGCAGGACGGTTATGCCAGCCTCCGTTACCCCAAGTTCTCTTAGCGCGACGACGATCGATAGCATGAGGAACGCCACAAGATACAAGCCAAACCGAAACGCCGAGCGGTCTGCACCAAGAACGCCATCGCGAAAGCTCGGGTAGCCGACCGGCACGGCGGAGCCCGTCGACCTCCGTACGACATAGACGACGATAACGACCAGACCCAGAAAAGCAAGCCCTATTGCGCACACGATGACGACAGCCGTCCGAACGAACATCCTCGTGTCCAGCAGCCGCGCGCGAGCGTCCTCGTCGCCCAGCCTTTCCAGCGCGTGGACCGTCGCCAATCGGTACGAATACGCTACGTCCGCGTCCTGCTCGATCGCGTCTGCCTGCCGCTGATCGAAGTCCCCCTGCCCGTACAGGACGGCGATCGCCTGGTCGGACTCGCTGTCGGAGCCTGCGAGCAGTTCGAGCACGGCTTCCGGCACCTCTTCGCCGTTTTCAAAGCTGATTACTGCTAGGATTCGCGCTGCCCACACGTCGTCAGTGCTGTGGTTGCGCACACTGCGATCAATGGGGATCGACCCTGCGCTGGGCATTGGCAGGGAGCTTCTGCGAACGAGCTCGACCTGCTCGACGTTTACCTGCAGCTCCTTTTCAGCGACTGCAAAATCTAACTCGCTGCCGCCTCGGCGATCGTACGCGCCAGCTACGGCAATGATTATCAGAAAGAGAAACGCAAGAGCAACCAGCCCCCAGGCTGCGACTGCGAAAAACCGGTTGTCCGATCGACGTCGTCGAGCCTCCGCAGCGTCGGCCTCGGTGTGATCGACTACAGAATCAGTTGGCTGGCCTTCGCTGATAACTGGAGGGGCGTTCTGCTGCTCGCTATCTGGATTTGGGTGTTCGTCCGGCATGGCTCGCTTAGGCGCTGGGCTTGTGCAACCCGACTTATCGTGGCATACCGAACGGCCCCCGGCATGGGATTTGTGCTGCCGGCCCGGCCTTGCAAGGAGCCGTGCCTCGACTATACTCTTGACATGGGAGCAGCGGACCCGCGCTTGGCGAAGTCGAGTCATCGCCCCCTCCGGATTCTATTTCTCGACATCAACGCTTACTTTGCTTCGGTCGAACAGGCTGATCGCCCTGACCTGCTCGGCCGACCGGTAGCGGTTGCGCCGGTAGTCGGACGCTCCGGCACGATCATCGCCGCGAGCTACGAGGCTAAGGCGTTCGGCGTCAGAACCGGCATGAAGGTGGGAGACGGACGCGACCGGTGCTCAGAACTGCAGGTCGTGGATGCCCGCCACCGCCTATACGTCCAGTATCACAAGAGGGTTCTTGAAGCGGTCGATTCCGTGCTGCCCGTCGAGAAGGTCCGCAGCGTCGACGAAATGAGCTTTCGGCTCTTGGGCGACGAGATGAAGGAGGACGTATGCATCAGCCTAGCAAAGCAACTGAAAGCCGCGATCAAGACGCAGGTGGCAGAGAACATCACTTGCAGCATCGGCATCGCGCCGAACACATTTCTCGCCAAGCTTGGCACCGATCTGCAGAAGCCGGACGGGCTCGTCGTGATCCGCGCCGAGGACTTGCCAGCGCGACTCGCTGGCCTGGACCTCAAGACGTTCGCCGGGATCAACACGAGGATCGAGGCGCGCCTTCGAGCCAGCGGCATATTCAGCTCCGACGAGCTGATCGACCGAACGCCAGAGCAGCTCCGTCGTGCGTTCGGCTCGATCATCGGCGAAAGGTGGTGGTACCTGCTGCGCGGCTACGAGATCGCCGATGATCGCGAAGCCCAGAAAAGCCTGGGGCACTCATCGGTGCTCGCTCCTAAATACCGGACGCGCCAAGGCTGTCACGACATCCTGATGCGGTTGATCCAAAAGTCGACGGCCAGACTCCGAGGACAGAATCTCAGGTCAAGCGAGGTGCACTTCAGTGTGATCGGCTACGAGAAGAGCTGGCATGTGTCCTCGCACCTCCCGGCCAGCAACGACGATCAGACCGTGCTGGAAAAGTTCAACCTGGCCTGGGAGTCGAGCGAGTTCGAAGAGCCGTACCAGGTCGGGCTCACGTTCACGAACCTGAGCGACGAGCACGGGTTCACCGGCAGCCTGTTCGACGACCAGCAGGGCCGCGAGTCCGTCAGCCAAGCCGTAGATCAAATCAACGCCCAGTTCGGCAAGAACGCGATCCACCTGGGGAACGTGATGCGAACCAAGGACGAGGCCTCCGAGAAGATCGCGTTCGACAAGACCGAGCTGTTCAGCGAGGGCAAGGGAGACAACGATTGAGCGGGACTTTTCTAGGCCCCGATAGATTCCGGCCTCGGGAAGCGACTAACCAAGTACTGCCAGGCCGGAGATCGACTTCGACCTTGGGCTGGGATACTCGATATGACGACGAAAGAGGCGCTGCAAGCGGCAGAACACTGGACGTGGGAGGAGGGAGCCACTGTTATAACGCCGTTTGAACTGCAGAGCCGGTACTTGGACGACGTTTGGAGATACGTCTCGGCGCGCCTTGACCAGCGTGAGGACGCCGAGGACGTCGCGATGGACGTGATGGCTTCGGCGTTCAAGCGCATCAACGACGGCGCGAAAGTAGAGAAGCCGCGACTGTGGCTGCTCGGGATCGCCCGCAGACGAGTCGCGGATATGCTCCGGAAGAAGTACCGAAGACGCGAAGTTCCGCTGGAGGGACTGGACCCTGCGGTAGAGCCCGGCAATCTGGAGCGCCACTCTCTGAACTCCGTGCTTGACGAGCTGAGCGACGACCACAGTCAGGCGCTGGTTCTCAAGTACGTCAACGGACTCTCTACCGAGGAGATAGCAGTCGTCATGGATCGAACCCGGGACGCAGCAAACAGCCTCTTGCAACGGGCTCGCGAGGCGTTCCGAAGTGCTGGGAGCGAGGCGTTCCCCGACCTGGCAGGTGTGGAGGAAGAACGATGAGCAAGGACATGAAGGATATTTTTGAGAAGTTGCCGATGGGCGACAAGGCGCCGCAAGGATTGCGGAACTGGACCGAGTTTACGTCTCGACAGCCGCGCGGGAAGTCTTGGTTCGACAAGCGGTTCAAGTGGGCGTTCGGCGGTGTCGCCGCAGCTGGGCTCGTCGTCGCGGCGGTCATGTTCATGACTCCTCAACAGGCTACGGCTAAGACTTGGGACTTGATCACGAACGCGTACGATGACATCATAACCGTGTACATCGAGATCGACGTCGCCGAGGATGACGAGGATTACAACCTGGTCTTCGCGATGAAGGGCAACCGGTGGCACGCGTCGCTTGACGGCAAGGCTGACATCTCGTACGACGGCAGCGATCTCCTCATTTGGGAGTACGGTTCTGACACGGCGATGCTGGTTCAAGTGCCGTTTGCGCTCAATTTCCCGGCAGATAAAGTCATCAAGCAACTGAGATTCACGAACATCATGAGCCACCACCACGACGAGGCCGACGTCGACATTTCCGCGATCGTCGTGCGCGACGGACGCAGCGTGTACGACGTCATCGTGCGAGACGGTTCGATGGTCGCGTATCTGACCATCGATGCGGGCTCCGACCTGCCGCTCAACGTGACGGTGACCGAGGACGGCGTGACGAAAGCAGAACTGATGTTCCGGTTCAACGAGGACGTCGACGAGTCGCTGCTCTCGCCGGTCTTGCCGACCGGAATCAAGTTCGAAGTCCTGAACTTCGCCGATCTGCGCGACGGCCCCGACGGTTTCAACTTCGACTTCTTCGGCCACGACCAAGACGATGATCACGAGGTCACCCCTCCGCGCACTCCGACGGCTGCATAGCAGAGACTCTCGATCAGTCGGCCCCGATTCCCTAGCGGGAGCCGGGGCCTTCTTCTTGGTGGTCGGCGAGCCTAGCGGTCAAGCGCCAGCCGAAACGTTGTCGACCCTGATACCGGCTAGAACTACTCTGCGCCTTCGCGCGGAAGGAACTCGCGCGTCGAGAACCAGTATGCGCTGAGGGCCATCATCGCGACACCGATCCCAAGAAGCACTGTCCAGCCCGCCCAGACTGGGATCGTGTTGGCGCCGCTCCCCGCGATTAGATTGATGGGCGAGGACACGTCGTGTCCCGGATGGGTGGCGATCGCGTCCATATAGCTCAAGATCGAGAGGTAGTAAAGGTCGCCGGGCATGTTGGACACGAACGACTCCCAGAAGAACGCGAATCCGACGCAGAACATCATCGACTTGTTGATGACAAGAGTGATGAACGTGAAAAACGCGCAGTAAGCTGTGGCCCCGATCAGAATGACCAGCAAATCGTTCCAGAAGAACGACGAAGTGAGCACGCTGCCTCCGAGCATGCCAAGTCCAACTGCTCCTAATGCAAGGGATCCCGCCAGCATCACTGCTACGATCGCCGCAAGGCAGCGCGAGACGATCATGACTCCACGTGGCACGGCGCGCGTCACCGTGTACTCGATGGTCAGCTGTTCGACCTCCTGGCTGACGATGCTCGCGACGAAGATGGCCGCAGCGAGCGCGACGATCCTGTAGACGATCTGTCTGGCGACTGCGCCGTATGCAACGTCGTGTGCGATCCCGCTAGAATACGTAACCCAAAGTACTCCGGCCCCACCGAGCACGATCGCGATCAGCACCCAGGGGATCACGCGGTTCACCCTGAGCATATCCTTGAGCATTTGGGAGAAGGCGTAGAAATTCATCAGGCCTCCACCAAGTATTGGAACACCGCTTCCAGGTTGTTGTCGGGGCTTTCAAAGCCGAACATGCGAAGGTTTTCGTCGAGGACCAGCCCTGGGAGCGCGTCGTAAAAACGATCCACCTCGCGAGTCCGGATCTCGACCTCCTTCTCGCTCGCATCGACCTCCACGCTGATGACGTACGGCAGAGCCATCAGCCTGGAGGCGACCTCGCGCGCCTGGTCGGTGAGGATTCGAACGCGGTGCGGGTGTCTGTCGATCAGTTCGCGTATCGAGCGCAAGTCGCCTGCGGCGAGCAGCCGTCCTCGGTGCAGAAGCAGGATCGACCGGGTCATCTCCTCCACCTCGAAAAGAATATGGCTCGAAACGAGCACGATCTTGCCCTGGTCTGCGAACTCTTGCAGGAAGTCCATGATCTCGCGCCGACCGACCGGGTCGAGCCCACTGAGCGGCTCGTCCAGCAGAAGCATCTCGGGATCGTGGATCATAGCCTGGGCGAGTTTGATGCGCTGCCGCATCCCCTTGCTGAACCCCCGCAGGCGCTTGTCGCAACGGTCGGCCATGCCGACGCGCTCGAGCATCTTCTGGGTCCGACTGGCTGCCTCGGCCTGGTGGAAGCCCATGTATCGCGCCATGCGATGGACGAACTGCCGACCGGTCAGGTGCTCTGGGAACGAGTCGATCGCCGGGCAGTAGCCGATCCGGCTGTAAATCGCCGCGTTCGCGAACGGGTTCTCGCCAAAAACCTCGACCCGACCTGTCGTCGGTCGGAGCTGGCCCGTGATCAGGCGCATCATGGTGGTCTTGCCAGCCCCGTTTTGACCGAGAAGCGCAGTGACGCCGGGGCCGATCTCGACGTTGACGTCGTTGAGGCCGATGACCTCGCCATACCAGCGGGATGCGTCCCGGAACCGGATCACTTGACCACCTCCACAGCGCGAATGCGCTTCCAAGCAATCCAGACGGCGAGCCCGCCGATGCCGAAAATCATCGGATAAGCCTGCATCATCTCGGGAGGGCCGGATATGAATGGTCCGTCGTCACCGCCCATGAAACGGGCACCGTCCGAGTCGAGCCACAGCTTGACCAGCCCTGACGTAATGCGGTCGATCGAGAGGTAGGAGAGCCTCTCCAACAGCTGCGAGTCCACACCCCGTGCGTTCAACATGATTCCGGACATCACCCGCACGAACAGATACGGAAAAATGAAGACCCCGACCAGGGTCGCGCCAGCCATGCGCCCTTGGTTGAACAGCGAGCTGATCCCGATCGCGATGCTGGTGTAGAACGCCGAGACGACTGCGATCGCCATCACGACCTTGACGATCATGAACGGGTCCTGGGAGATGAACTCCATCGCTCGGTAGTTGAACGCGCCGTAGACGTAGAAGATCAGGGACGGAGCGAGCATGAATCCGGTCAGAGGTATCCACACGCCCACCCACTTTCCGATGAGGTAGTCGCGCTTGGTGCACGGCTTGCTCAAATAAACAAGCATGGCGTTGGACCGGTTGTCGTTGGCGATGGCGCCGCTCGCGAATGCGACGGCGGCGAACAGCCATCCGAAACACCCTTGGCCGATCCCTTGGATGAACTGGTCGTCCCAGTTGAGCCCGCCGAAGAAATCCGTGGCCTGTCCTAGGCCAGAGGCGTTACCCATAGAGAGCTGATCCATGACGAACAGCACGATCAGCATGACGAGGTAGTACCAGGACGCTGCCGCACCGGTGAAGAACCAAAACCTGCCGTTCTGTTTGAGGGCCGTGCGGACGCCGTGCATGGCGATGACCTTCCAACGCTTCGTCGGCGGGTCGAGCTGCCCGTCGTAACCACGGTATGAGAGGTCGGCGATCGGGCCGCCTGTGCTAGCCACTGATCGCCTCCAGGAACGCCTCTTCGAGCGACCGTTGGGCTACGCCCAGCTGCCTGACTTGCACACCTGTTTCACGAGCCGCCTCGAAGACCAGCTTGGCGATTTCGTCGAGCGTCCCGTCCCCATGGATCCTGTACTCGTGCCGCTTGTTCAGCTCAATGCCCAATCCCCGCGCCTGGACCGCCGTGACGAAGTCCGGCGAGTCCTCCTTCAGTTCCACGTCGATCGGATGGCCCTTGACCGTCTTGAGGTCGCGGATCGGCCCCTCCTTGCGCAGCTTCCCCTCCAGAAGAACGATGACGTAATCGCATATTCGATCGACGTCCTTCAGCAGGTGGCTCGAGACCAGACAGCTGACACCCTTGCCGTGCGAGACGGAGCGGATCAGCTCGAGCATGTCCTCCCGCCCTCGCGGATCCAACCCGTTGGTCGGCTCGTCGAGCAACAGCAGCTTCGGTCCGTGTACGATCGCCTGAGCTAGCTTGATGCGCTGTTTCATTCCGGTCGAGTACGTTTCGACGTTGCGGTATCGCGCCTCTCCTAAACCGCAGTACTCCAGCACCTCGTGCGAGCGCCGCAGCGACTGGTTGCGCGGAAGACCGGCAAGCTCGCCGGCGTAAGCGACGAACTGAACCGCGCTCATTCCGGGGATGTGGCAGTCCTGCTCGGGCATGTAGCCGACGTTCTGCCGGATCATCGGTCCCTCGGTCGCCAGGTCGTGGCCGAGAATCCTCCCGCTTCCCGCAGCGGGCTCGATGAAGCCCAGCATCGTTTTGATGAGCGTCGTCTTGCCTGCGCCGTTCGGGCCGAGCAGCCCGACGCACCCTTCCGGCAGGGCGGCTGTGAAACTGTCCAGCGCCACAAAGTTGCCGTACTTCACGGTCAGGTTCTCAAACTCAGCGATGGACATGGAGCGTCGGCCTACTGGCCCAATACGGGGGGCCAGCCCGGCCCGTTGCCTGGTCCCAGTGAAAGGTATTCTGGCACGATCATGGATGAGACGACTCTGGTGCTGATCAAGCCGGGCGGAGTGGAAAGAAAACTGGTCGGCGAGATCGTCGGGCGGATCGAGGCGCGCGGGCTCAAGATCATTCGACTGAAGCTCATCCGAGCGGAGCGGTCGATCGTTGAAGAGCATTACGCCGAGCACGTCGACATGCCGTTTTTCAAAGACGTCTGCGACTACCTGACCAGCGCGCCGATCGTCGCGATGGCCGTGCAAGGAGAGAACGCCGTTCAGACGATCCGCACCATGATGGGCGCGACGAATCCGGTCGACGCAGCACCCGGCACCGTGCGCGGAGACCTCGCGCTCACGATCGAGGAGAACCTGACGCACTCGGCGGCCGATCCCGAAGCTGCCGCCCGCGAGCTGGCTTTGTGGTTCCCGGACGGCACGGCGTAACCTGACGCGCTAGGAGTTCTACTCCGCCCTGCGTGCAAGGCGGCAGACCCTCTCCTTCGGCCGCGAACGGTTCTCGAGCTCGCCTCTGTGGCGCTGATTTCCAGACCTGCAATGGGCGAACGAAGGCACGCTGTGAGGGATTTGGAGCGCGGGCGTTCGGGCAAAATGTGTCGTACAATCCAGTCTGATTAGACGTCTTAACTTTGCAGACTGGAGAGAATGATGAGGAAGTACTTTTTGCTACTCGCGCTCGCGATGCCGTTCGCTGCGGCGGCGCAGTACACGATCGAAGACCTGGGAACGCTGGCATGGGACTTTAGCGAGGCGCAGGGCATTAGCTCCTCCGGCCATGTCGTCGGTTCCTCATATAACAAGTCGGGACTTGCACGCGCGTTTCTCTGGCGGGACGGCGGGATGACCGACCTCGGAGCATTGGGGGGCAGTTTCATACGTAGCTACGGGAACGGTGTGAACGTTCTCGACCACGTCGTCGGCCGATCGACCAGCCAGTGGGGGGCGGCCACCCAGGCGTTCCTTTGGGTCGAGGGCGAAATGACCGTTCTCGGTACGCTCGGTGGTTATAACAGCGTGGCGTACAGCATCAACGACTCGGACCAGGTCGTCGGCTGGGCTGAGGCGAGCGGGGGTAAGCTCCGCGCGTTTCTGTGGGAGGGCGGAACCATGAACGACCTCGGTACGCTGCCCGGCGGCGACGCCGCAATCGCCTACGGCATCAACAGCCTCGGCCAGGTTGTGGGCTTTAGTTTAATCGGCAACAGGATGTCACGACCGTTTCTATGGGAGAACGGGACGATGACGGACTTGGGAACGCTCGGGGGCCGCTACGCCGCCGCCAGCGCGATCAACGATTCGGCTCAGGCGGTCGGCATTTCGGAGGTATCAGCAGGTGGACCGGAGCACGCGTTCCTGTGGAGCGGCGCGGTCATGACCGATCTGGGCGCGCTGGGGGGTGCGGACAGCTATGCGCTCGACATCAACGCCGCGGGCGACGTCGTGGGCGGGAGCGACGGGCGCGCGCTCTTGTGGAGCAGCGGGGCGATGACCGACTTGAACGACCTGCTTCCCCCCGGCGCCGGGTGGGAGCTTCTCAGCGCAAGAGAGATCAACGATGCCGGCCAGATCGTCGGCTACGGGGAGCACAACGGAGATGGTCGCGCATACCTGATGACCCCTGTTCCCGAGCCAGGAACGTTTGCCGCGCTGAGCCTCGCTCTTCTGGCGCTGGCCAGACGGAGGAGGAGATAGAGATGGCCGGAAGTTGGGAAACTGTTGATCCGAACGATTGGCCTCACGAACTCGGCCAGCCCGGAGTGATCGCCATTCACATGATCCACCTTCACTCTGACGTCGACTGTTGCTTGCGGAAGAATACGAAGTAGCAGACCGCGGCTGCGGCAATATAGGCAACGCCGATGAGAGCGGCATTTCGAGAGCCTTCGTCCATGAACGTACCGACGATCACGGCGAGAATGCCGACCATGAAGAGGATCGGCACGACCGGATACAGCGGCACCCGGACGGCTCTTTCGGCATCAGGCCTCCGCCGGCGGAGGACGATGACGGCGAGACCGGTCAGACCCATGAATACGGCATCGATCAGCACGACTCCCGTTAGGAGCTTGTCGACGCCATCTGCCTTGGCCGCCCAGAGCAGAATGAGGCCGAGGCCGCTGATGAGCGCGATGGCCCAGACCGGCGTGTGGAACTTCTTGTGCGGTTCGCCGAACGGCTTGAAAAACCGGCCGTCTCGGGCCATTCCGAAGAGGAGCCTCGGGCCGGAGAGCAACTGCGCGTTGAGTACACCGAAGGCCGACAAAGCGACCGCCAGGGCGGCGATCCGCGCTCCGGTTCCGGGCAGGACTTGCGATACCGCCTCGGCCGCAATCGCTTTGCTGTTGGCGACCCCTGAGTCCCCGAGCAGGTGCAGGTACGCCCAGTTTGCGAGCATGTAGACGACGATCACAAGAGCTACGCCACCAATCATGGCGCGCGGGACGTTCTTGCGCGGTTCTCGTATCTCCCCGCCGATCCACAGTGCGTGCTGCCAGCCGCCGTACGCAAAGTACACGCCTACGAACCCGGCGAATAGCAAACCCATCGTACTCGCTCCAGCCTGGGGCTCAAGTGGTGAAGGCGCTGCTGGCTCAGCGAACAAAGCCAGGGCTCCCACCGCGATCAGAGTGGCGACCTTGGCGAAGACCGTGACGTTCTGGACAGTCGCGCCGTACTTGACCCCGACGATATTGCTCAACGCAAGCCCCGAGATCAGGACGGTCCCTATGATCAGCGCCCAATGGCCTCCGGGCTCCGAACCCGTCATCGCGAAGCCCAAGTGGTTCGCACAGATGATCGCGATGATGGCTGCTACGCCGCACTGGATCGCGGTGGCGTTGCAGAACACGAACAGGAACCCGCCGAGCGGGCCGTATGAGTCGCGCAGGATCGAGTACTGCCCGCCGCTGCGCGTGTACATCGTGCCGAGTTCGGCGAAGCACAGAGCGCCGAGCATTGCGATGACGCCGCCGATCATCCACGCAACCATCGCGAGGCTGCCACCGCCAGTCGCAGTGACCACTCCGCCCGGCGTCAGGAAGATGCCAACGCCGATGATCGAGCCGACGACGATCGAGATCGCGCTGACCGGGCCAAGGACCCTGTTCAATGACGGCTTTTCACTCATAGCTTTGTCTCTGCTGGCGACGGGCAATCTTGCGCAGGGAGTATACGCCAGCGAACTCAACCTGGCGCTATTCCGCTGTGCTAAGGTGTCTCAGTGCTTGGCTCCTTCTGAGAGTTGACGCGATGGAACCTCACGATTTCGGCTGGATATCGCTCTTGCCGCCGCTGGTAGCTATCGGGCTTGCGGTGTGGACCCGGCACGTCTTCCTCTCGCTGTTCACGGGCATCCTCGTCGGCGGGTCGATCCTCAACTGGGATCCGGATCGCGGGATCATTTCGGTGAATCCTCTTGAGGGGTTCGTCACGGTAATGCGCGACTTCGTCGTGCCCTCGGTCGGCAACACGGACAACGCGGCGGTGCTGATCCTGCTCGTCTGCATCAGCGGGTTCGTGGCGCTGATGCAACTGTCCGGGGCAATGACCGCGTTCGCGTTCATGGCCAGCAGGCACGTCACAAACCCGTTGCGCGCGCACGTTGCGGTGTGGTTCTCGGGGCTCGTGATCTTCTTCAGCGATACGGCGAACACTCTGATCCTCGGCCCGGTGTACACGCCGATCTTCGACCGGCTGCGGATCTCGCGCGAGAAGCTGGCGTACCTGATCGACTCAACCGCCTCGCCGGTCGCCGTGCTCGTTCCGACGACCTCTTGGGGCGCGTACATCATGGGCCTGATCATCGCCGAGAACGCCAACATGACTTCGGGAGAGGCGATGAAGACTTTGGTCAGCGCGATCCCGTATCAGTTCTACGCGCTAGGGTCTCTGGCGCTGATCCTGATTCTCGCGTTCTTCAAGACCGACTTCGGCCCGATGCGCGGAGCCGAACGGCGCGTTGCCGAGACTGGCGAGCTATTCCGCAAAGGTGCGACTCCGCTGCGAATCGAGGTGCCTCAAGACGTGCCCGAAGACGCTGCAAACAAGGCGTGGACGATGGGCTGGGGGTTGATCGGCCTCTTCGCGGGCACGATCGTCATGTTCCTATACACGGGCGGAGTTTGGGACCGCCCTGACCCGACCCCCCTCAAGGACGCGATCTCCAATGCTGACGGCACGCTGTCCGTGATGCTCGGGTTCATCGTCGGCTCGCTCGTAATCGGCGGGCGGATGATCGCGCGGAAGACGAAGGGCACGAAGGTCGTTGACGAGTGGATCAAGGGCGGCGCGGCGATCTTTCCAGTGCTGGCGATCTTGGTGTTCGCGTGGTCCCTGGGCGCCATCTGCAACAACGACAACCTCGGCACGGCGGGCTACGTGACGCAGATCGCGCAACAGTCGTTGCCCGTCGTGTGGATCCCAGCGGTTATCTTCTTGGTCGGCGCGGCGATGTCGTTCGCGACCGGCACGTCTTGGGGATCGTACGCGATTCTGATGCCGATAGCGATCCCGCTTGGGAACGATCTCGGCATCTCACAGGCGCTCGTGATCGGGTCGGTGCTGAGCGGCGGGCTGTTCGGAGACCACTGCTCGCCGATCTCCGACACGACGATTTTGGCCTCGATCGGGTCTGCCTCTGATCTGATGGACCACGTTCGTACCCAGTTGCCGTACGCGCTGCTCGCCGCGCTGGCAGCGGCTATCGCGTACTACGTCGCGGCCAAGACGGGCAGCGCCTGGGGGCTCGCCGCGTGCATTGCAGTGCTGGTGGCATTCGTCGCGTTCATCTGGATGATGCGTCGCGGGAGAGCGTCGGCGTCTACGTGATCCGCGAGGGAAGGAGCTTGAATCGCCGTAATACGTATCCCCTCGCGATTGGGATTTGCTGCGACGATCCCCTCCCCTTTGGGGGAGGGTTAGGGAGGGGGTCCGGATCACCGCCATGAATCTGGCCCAGGAAAATTTGAAGCGCGGACTCTTAGTCCACAGACATCGTGATTCCGATAGATCGCGGGTGATGTGGCTGATGAAAGCCAAGGTCGCACTGGAGCACGACCCTCCATTGTGGTGCGGGTCTCCAGACCTGCGCGCGAAGGACGGACCGCGTACAGCGCGGTATCGCTGGAGGGTGACGCTCCTGCGACACCGCGCTCTCGACGCGATGACGCTCGGCCCCCTCCTAACCTCCCCCGGCCACGAACGTCAGCCACGAATACCAGCCAGCAGGCGGGAGAGGGATTCGGAGCGCGGACTCTTAGTCCATCGATGTCAAGGCCCCCACCTTGCCTCCCCCGACCACGAACGTCAGCCGCGAATACCAGCCCGCAGGCCTGGGGAGGGATTCGGAGCGCGGGCTGCTAGTCCGCAGATGCCTGCTTAGGCGTCAGTCCGATTCAGTATCGTCTTCGGTGGGAGTGATTTCTACAAAGACGGACTCGAGCGACCAGGACTTGGGCATGAATCTCGCGCTTGTGTCGAGGAACCCGACTGCGCAGCCCATCTCCCCTCTCCATGCGGCCATCTCCAGTCCCCCGTGGGCGTTCTTCTCATGTGAAGATGACTCGAACACGAGGGGGACTGAGGTTGGATTCATCACCTCGAAAGTCTTGACTCCGGAAAGCTCTTCGAAGAACGCGAAACGAGTGGGGGACGTCCGCGGCCAAGCTGTTAAAAAGGCATCATAGTTGTTAAGATACGGCTGCACTGCATCCGCCCAGTTCTCTGCCAGCGGCAGGCGGTCGTCGTTATCCGCCGCGTACAGCAAGAAGGCCGTGGCAAGGCTCTTAGCGTGCCCCAACGACTCTCGAACCAGGATACGGTCATACTCCTTGTCGTTTCCCTGGATCGGCCACAGAAACTGGGGAAGCATGACAGCAAACGCGACCACGACCAAGAGAAGAAGCAGTTGATTCACGCGGCTAATTTTCGTCCACCTCCTCACCGTCTTCCGAATCCGGCTTGAAGCTCAGCACGATCGGCGACTCCGGCCAGGGCGGCTTCCGACTACTGACGTGCGTATCCAGTGTCGCGAAATAGTTTGTATGGCCGTTCCGAGGTTGGTCGGGCAGCGTCGAAAGATCTCCTGTTGCGTTGCGCTCTAACAGCGTTGACTGGAACAGCATCGGGAAATCCCACGGATTGGCTACGGATGCAATCTCGATACTAGAAAGCGGCTTGTAGAAGGCGAACCCGTACTGGCCGTCCTTTCGCTCTGATAGCTCCGGATCGATCAGCGTCTCCTCTGCTATCGGGTATTGACCCTCGCGCGAAACGATAGAGTCCATCCACCGTTCCGCTACCGGCAGACGTCCGTCGAAGTCCTCTGCGTACAGTGTATTTGCCGTCGCTAGCCTCTTCAGGTTGTCCATCGTCCGGCTGTAGCCGCCGTTCTTGTCCTGCGCGAACACGGGGAAAAGGAGTGCCGCGATGAGGATGACAACGAAGACCGCAATGACCAGCTTGCCCCACGCAAACCCACGGTCGCGCCGTGAACACGCGCTGCCTTCCCGCACCACTCGGTAGCTGATCAGCCGTTCCATCCTTGTGCCTACTGCATAGGATATCAGACATTTCGCAAGAATTCGTCGACCGCTTTGCTGTCGCCGAATTGTCACTGAGTAGTCACCTCCGTTCAACCCTCCTTTCAGAAGGCCGTCGGCCGCTTTGCCGTCGCCAGGTTGTCGCCAAGTGGACACCCCCGTTCAACCCTAGACCCTTGACCCTTGACCCATAATCACCGCCCACCGAGACCAGACAACTGAACGCCTTCGATGAAGTACCGCTGCGCGAAGAAGAACAGAAGCAGCACGGGAATCGTCGCAAGCGTCGAGAACGCCATCATCAGCCCGAACTCCGCGCCGCGCTCGCCTTGGAAGATCTGCAGCGCGTAGGCGATCGGCATGTTCTCGGGTGTCGAGATGTAGATCAGCGGCCCCATGAAGTTGTTCCACGCGCCCAGGAAGGTCCAGATCGCGATGACGGCCAACGCCGGCTTGATCTGCGGCACCATGATCTGGAACAGCGTGCGCACGTAGGTGCAGCCGTCGATCTTCGCGGCGTCCTCGAGCTCCATCGGGATCGTGCGGAAGAATTGCATGAGCAAGAACACGTTGAACGCGCCTGCGAAGAACGTCGGAACCCAGATCGGGTACAGCGTGTCGATCCATCCGAACGATCGGAAGATCAGGAAGGTCGGAAGCATCGTCACGGCCCCCGGCAGCATGAGCGTCGCCAGCATCACGATGAACATAAAGTTGCGCCCTGGGAACCGCAGGCGCGAGAACCCGTAGCCGACGAGAACCGACGAGATGAGCGTACCGATCACCGACATGATCACGAGGATCATCGTGTTCTTGACGTAGACTAGCCCGTGGTTCGTGTCCGGAGGTAGCCACTCGAGCATCTCCGTGTAGTTCTGCCATCGCAATCCGATTTCGCGCACCGGGTCGGTGTCTGTGATCGCCACGACGATCTCTTCGCCCCGCCGCGATTCGGGCTCGGTGATGTTGACGCGGCGCTCACCCCCCTCCATCTCCTCGATCACGTAGCCGACGACCTCGACGCCTTCATGAATGGTCGAAACGACCGGCGCGAGCCGCTGAATTGCAACCAGATCGGCTCGATCAATAACAACCCGCCTGCCCCGGTAGCCGAACGGACGCTCGATCTCCATGAGCACTCGGCCGCCCGTGCGCTCCTCGGCGATCACGCCGCGCATCTTGTTGCCTCGACTTCTGAACTCGTAGAGCGGATTGCGAACGTCCGTGAACGCGACGACCTGCTGCACCCTCGGAATCCAGACCATTCCGGCCGTGGTGGTGATGTCGCGATCCTCTTTGAAGCTAGTGATGAGCAGCCAGATGAACGGGAGTCCGAACACGACGCAACCGGCGACGAGCGTAATGTGCGTGACGACGCTCTTGGCGAGCCCGCGAGTGCGTGCGTTTCGCTCGGTGTAGACCATCACTGCAATCGCTGCTATAGCCAGTACGACCAGCCCGATGACCTTGGCCGGCGACATCTGAATCTCTCCGCGGAACACCGTTACCGCACCGTCAGTCGCGACGAACCACCACACCCAAAGGCCGCACACGCCCGCCCAGATCGCCACTGTATTCAGCCGCTGCGCCCTCTCAGCGGCCGTAATCGCCGAGATCGCCTTGACGGCATAAATGACCATGAACACCGCGGAACCGAACGCGAACAACCCCTGGAACGGAGCCATGAACCAAACGAGCGGAACGCTCCACGGTTCCGTTTGAGGCAGCCCGGTCTCCATCGGCATGAACGCGCCGATGAGCAGGCAGACGCCAGCCACAATGCTCGCCGTTACCGCACGCTTCTTCAGGTCGGCACTGTTTTCAAAGGCGGCGCCGAACCATGCTCGAAACGCAAAGAGCGCGGCTCTGAATACGGCGAACCAGCCAACCCACGTGAGCACCGCGCCGACGACGAACAGCCACTGCTGGCTCATTTGTCAACCTCGTAATGCACCCATCGCGGCGCGACCTTGAACTGGATCAGCGTGATGACCATGACGATCGCGAAGATGAGCCACGCTAGCGCGCTCGCATAGCCGAGCCGGAAGTAGTAGAACGCCTCGCGGAACAGGAAGTAAACCGGCACGAGCAGCGAGTCGTTCGGTCCCGCGCCCTCTCCGTTCACCGCGACATAAATCTGATCAAAGGTCTGTAGAACGCCGATGCTGCCCATGATCACGTTGAAGAAGATCAGCGGGCTCAGCTGCGGTATCGTGATCGCCCAAAACCCCTGCCACGCCGTCGCGCCGTCGATGCTTGCAGCCTCGTACAACTGGCGCGAAATCCCCTTCAGACCGGCGAGCCACAGGATCATGCCGCCCCCAGCCCCCCACAAGCCCATGGTGATCAGCGCCGGCTTTGCCCACGACTCGACGGCCAGCCAGCCAGGTGGCCTGGTCCCGAACCACTCCGTGATCGTGTTTTCCCAGAGCGCGTTGAGAATCCCGCGACTTGGATCGGGATCGAGTATCCATAGCCAGAGGATGATGCTGGCGATCAGCGGCACCACCGACGGCATGTAGTAAATCGTTCGGTAGTAGCGGAGCCCGCGCACGCCGGTGTTCAGCATCATGGCGATCGCGAGACCCGTGATGATGCCGAGCGGGACTCCGACGCCGCCCAGGTAGAGCACGTTGAACAGCGCCTTCCACAGCAGCTCGGCGTCTGCGACGAATAGGTCGCTGTAGTTCTGCATCCCAACCCACCTCGGGGCGGAGAAAACGTTGTAGCTGGTGAAGCTCATGTACAGCGAAGCCGCCATCGGCCCAAGCGTGAACACGACGAACCCGATGATCCACGGCGCGGCAAAGATGTATCCCCAGATCGCTTCGTGCCGGGCGAGGCGCCCCAGTTTTTGCCGCTTCCACCAGCCGACGATCAGAACCGATCCGAAGATAAATCCGACCAGGCCAATGACCACCGGAATGCGCAGATCGGCGAGCGGGAGCTGATCTCTGCCGAGCACATCGTCCAAGTACTTCTGCACTCGATCCTCGCCGGATTGCAGCGCTTCTTCCGGCGTGAGGGTGCCGCGCAGCGCCCTGTCCATCGCCCGCACGTGCTCGTCCCACAGTCGCTGACCCGCGAAAGTCGAAGGGCGGAAGCGAGCGACCCCGAGCATCGAGATGTGTAGCTCCGATGCATCGCGCAGGTTGCCCGCGACCGGCATCAGCCGCTCGATCGCGAGCAGATTCGTCGAGATCTCGGCGTGAGGTCGAGGAACGTACAGCCGGCCGCGCTCGCGCTGGAGCTTTCCGTAAGAAACCATCTCCAGCATTCGCATCTCTGGGCTACAGCGGAACTTGATGAACTCCCACGCTGCATCGAGGTTGCGCGCACCCTTTGGAATCGCGTAGCTGAAGCCTCCGGCCCATGTGATGAACGTATCTTCTTCGTCCTTGAAGCGACCGCGCTTATAGAACCTATCGTCTGGAACCGGGGGCTCGGCGACCGCAAAGTTGAGCCTGGGCGCGTACCGCGCGATGCTCGGCAAAATCCAGTCGCCATCGATCTTCATGGCGATTTGGCCCTTGAAGAACGGGTCGTTCTCCTCCCCCCGCAGCGACGCCAGGAACAGATCGACCTTCTCGATCCCGCCAAGAATCTCGTAGCCGTCGATCATGAACTGCAGCGCTTCGAGCGATTCGGGCGTGTTGAGGGTGCACTCCGTCCCGTCGGCCGACATGAAGCTCGCGTTGTTCTGGAACGCGTACATGTACAGCCAGGAGTTGCCGAAGTTGGGAATGAAACCTGCGCGAACGAGCTGGCCGTTGTCGTCGAACTCGGTCAGCACGCGAGAGTAGGCGAGCGTCTCGCTCCACGTCTGCGGCGCGCTAGTTGGATCGAGTCCGGCAGCCCGGAGGTCGTCGGCCCTCTCTGCGAACGCGTCGCGGTTCCAGTACAGCACGCGCGTGTCGGCCATCCACGGGATCGCGTACAACTTTCCTTTGTACATCCCCTCGGCCCACGGCGCCACGTAGTAGTTCTCGGGCACCGGCGTGTTCGGATCGGTTGCGCGATCGCGCTCGATCAGCCAGTCGAGCGGTTCGAACGCGCCGAGGTGCGACCAGTCCGGCACGGCGAACCTGTCCTGGAAGATCACGTCGGGCGGGACTTCGCCGACGATCGAGGTCATCAGCTTCTGCGGGTTCATTCGACCCGCGCCCATGCCGAGCATCTTGACGTGGATGTTCGGGTGAAGCTCCTCGAAACGGCGGACTACGTCGTCGAGCCCCTTGTCTTCCGGGCCGATCTGGTGCCCCCAAACGATCAGATCGATCTGCTTCTCGCCTTGGGCCTGGAGCGGCGCAACGAGCGTTGCTCCAAGAACTAGGGTCAAGAGACGGAGGCAGGTTCGCATCGCCGGGTTCAAGTCAGCTTGGGCCGACCTTCTGCAAAATCATACCGGCAGCCCTGCCCTAGACTCGCGGATCAAGCGATACGTCGCCAAAGAGGCGCCGATCAGTCTGGAAAAACTGTGATCGATTCGCTGGATGTTGTCGTATACTAGGGGTGGCGGCAAGTTCCGCCAGATTCCGAGGCCTAATGCCGGGGGACCGGCAGCGGGGGACCCAAGTTTCGGGGTGAATCGCCTGTGAGGCGAAGAGTAGTTCTTGATTCTAACCCGTCAGCTAACTCCGCAGGCCAATGCAAGAACCGGGTGAATGCCCGGAGGAGGAGTCCGTTGGGAAGCCTTCTCGGTAGTCTCGCGGGCGGACATGGCGAAGCTAGTCAGATGCCGTTTGCGAGCGCGACGAGTAGCACGGGAGCCGATCGTATGTCGAGAGGTTCCAACCACTGATCTTGAGGTTCCGCGTGCCGAGAACGCACTTTATTGAGCGCGACCATAGCGAATGGATGGTCTAGGCACAGGGAGCCTTGTCGAATAGTGTCGCGAGGGCCAGCCGGTCGAAGTTGATTGGCTGGCCTTTGCTTTGTGTGACTCGGCAGGCGGTCTGTCGCTAACGCTTCAATGATGCGCTAACTGCCGCCGGGCAGCGTACTTCGAAATCCCGCGCGGAAATCGAGATAGTTCAATATGTACTCGCTGCTATCCGGGTCGCTATCGAGTGCCTCCCAAACGTTAGATTCTTGGCCGACGGGATACGCGAGGCCTCGATCTGCGCCCTCTTCAATTACAATAGCCGAAAGACCGTGCTGCAAGAGAACATCGTATGCTCGGTCGATGCTCGGCCCAGCGATGAATATCACGGCATAGTGCTCCGGTAGGTCTTGTCGGGCCACAATAATTGCTTGCCGAAAAATCCTAAACGATGTTGCCGTCAGGGCATCAGAGTTGCTAAGTGTTTTAGCCCTGTGCTCGTAAAGTGCGAGCACGATTGGAGTAAAATCGAAGTCCAGTTTGGAAAGCGTCTGTAGCGTGGCAGACGCGAACACATTGTACGTATATTCATCGTCGAACAGACCATCGACGATGAATATCGCGGCCTCAGGCGTGATGGCACCGGCCTCCACGCTTTCGCTGGTGTGAACCTTCGCCTGCTCACCCAGATCTTTCGCCCGTTGTTCGGTAGATGCTCCGACCGATTGATTTGAGTCGGACTCACTCTGCTCCGGCAGAGCCTGACCGTTGCCGCATGACCAGTTCATTACCGCAAGCCCAGCGAGGAGCCAGGGCCACAAGGCCCGCGTGGACTTGCGGAGGCTTAACAGACTCAACATGCGCACATCTCCCGCAGACTCCCCTCTGATTCGCTCGCTCACCGTACAGTAGTTCGTCGTCATCACCCAACCTCTTGTCCCCACTAGAATATGTTACAGCGTTCTGGCAAAGTTCTTCGGCTTCGAACCGGTCTTTTGAGCACGGAGCCCAATCCATCCTGGTTTTAGATGCCGACGGGTTCGCTCGAAAAACGTGGCGCAACAGTCGCGTCGATTCAAAGCCCGAGTCGTCTATACTTCCCCACGATGAGCCGCCGTCCGCCGAACGTACTGGCGATCACTATGACGGTGTTCCTCGACATCCTGTCGTTCGGCCTGTTCATCCCCGACCTGCAGCTGCGCGGCGAGAAGCTCGTCAACCGGCTTGCGCTGCCAGAAGGGTCGATGACGATCGGCCTGATCATCGGGCTCACGCTCGCTCTTTTTAGCATCGCCCAACTGCTCACCTCGCCGATTCTGGGCCGCATGAGCGATAGAATCGGCCGTCGCAAGATCCTGCTGGTCACGACCAGTATGGCGGTGCTTGCAGGGCTTGCGTATACGCAGGCCGACTCGCTCTGGATCCTCGCTGGCGCCCGTGTGCTGATGGGGTTCGCCGCAGGAAACATCAGCGTGGCGTACGCGTACATCTCCGACGTCACCAAGCCGGAAGATCGAGCGGCGGCGATGGGCAAGCTAGGGATCGCCTTCGGCCTCGGCTTCATCCTCGGGCCACCGGTGGGCGGCTACCTGATCGGGCTCGGTGGAGAGAGTCCGGTGCTGCTCGGCTTGGCGGCAGCGGCCATGGCGCTCGTCAACTTCGCCTACGTCTTTCGCTTCCTGCCGGAGAGTCTGAAGCTGCCGAGGGATGCGCCCTCCGCCGACCGCATCGGGATGGCCGAGAGCCTTCGGACCGCTTTGCGGCTGCCGGGGCTCGGCTACCTTTTGATCCTGTTCTTCGCCGTCAACTTTGCGATGTCGAACATGGAGAGCACGTACTTTCGCATGGCCCACGACGTGTTCGATCTGAGCGAGTTCCACACGGCGCTCATCCTCACTGAAGTCGGAGTCGTAATGGCGATCGTCCAGGGCGGATTCATCCGCCCGCTCGTCGCAAAGTTCGGTGAGACGGCGCTCGTCAGGGTCGGGTATTTCCTGATGGCGCCCGCGCTTGCTCTCATGCCGTGGGCACCGCCGTGGACTTGGGCTCTGTGCGTCGCCGGACTGCTCGCGGTCGGCTCCGGTCTGAGTTCGCCTTCGCTGTCGAGCCTGATCTCGCGCGCCGCGCCGGCTGCGATCGTCGGCGGCGTCTTCGGGCTCACGCAGGCTCTAGGCGCACTGGCGCGGATTGCCGGCCCCCTGATCGGCAACAGCCTGTACCAGCGCTCGCCCTGGATACCGTACGCGCTTGCCGGGGCGCTGATGCTCGTGCCGATCGTCATGGCCTTGAGGGTAAGGCAACCCGTTGACCGTGCGCGCGAGGCTTGAGCGGTATCATGGAGCGGTTCGATGCACAGCCGCCAAACCACCCTTCCGGAGGCTATTTCGATTGCCTGAAAAACGGCGCGATGCGCTCGCGACGACTCTCGGGTTATTGACGTTCTTGGGCGGCGTAGCGCTCATCGTTACGGCTTTTATTTTCGCGCGCGAGATGTTCGCCGTTCCGCCGGGCGAAGCCATTGAGGTTTCGGGCGGTGAGACGATCAATATCAACGCCACGGTTGCAGCGGCGTTCGGGGTGTTGCTCAAAGTACTGCTGCTCATCGTGATGGCCGGCATCGGCTCGATCCTCGCGAATCGCGGAATCCGGCTGTACGCGCAGGGGAATCCTGGGCTGCTGCCGACGAAACCGGAAAGAGAGAAACCTGAAGACGAGGCTTCAGAAGACAAGCCTAAGAAATAACTGTTTCGTGCCAACCAGGTGCCAATGCATCCTCCTAAACGGATCGAAGGGGCAAGAGGCAGAATCAGTACCCCCGAATCCGTCGAAAACAGATAAAGATGCCGTGGAGCGCCTAGACGCCGATCGGGTGCCAGACCGTCTTCATCTCGACGAACTTCTCGATCTGTTCCGGGCCTTGCGCTTTGTCGCTCAGCCATCCTGCGCGGGCCTTTCGCTTGGATACTCTGACCCTCTTGACGTTCTCGGTGCCCAGGTCGATGAGTTGCGCCACAGTCTGCCCGTCGCCGTCGCGGTAGTCGATCGCGTTGACGTCCATGTGCTTGGCGAGGTGCGGAATCAGTTCGTGTTTCTTTCCGCTTAGTATGTTGACCACCCCGCCCGGCACGTCTGAGGTCGCGAGTACTTCGCCAAACTCCATCGCAGTCAGCGGGTACTCGTCCGAGGCGAGGACGACGCAGGCGTTGCCGCTGACTACTGTTGCGGCGATCTGGGAGACGAGGCCGATCAACGCGGTGCCTTCGTCGGCGACGATTCCGACGACGCCGGTCGGCTCGGGGACGGTGAAGTTGAAGTAGTCGGCGGCGACGGGGTTGACGCTTCCGAACACGGCGTCGAACTTGTCAGCCCAACCGCAGTAGTAGACGCAGCGGTCGACCGCGCACTGGATTTCGATCATGTTCTGCTCGCAGGTCGCACTCCCCTCTGCGCACATCACGTCGCAGAACTCGTTCTCCCGCGCTTCGAGCATTTCGGCGATGCGGTAGAGGATCTGGCCTCTGTTGAACGCCGTCCGTTTGCTCCATCCAGAGAAAGCGCCCCGCGCGGCCTTCACCGCGTCGCGGAGGTCTTTGCGCGAGCCGTGGCAGTAGTTGGCGATGAACTCGCCGTCTTTGCCAAGCTGCTGGAGAGAACGACCGCTCTCCGACCGCACGAACTTGCCGCCGATGTACTGCTTATAGGTCTTCTTGACGCCGAGCCGGACAGCCATCATCGCACCTCCAGATATGCCGCGAGCCCTTGCTTGCCGCCTTCGCGCCCGTACCCCGACTCCTTGTATCCGCCGAACGGTGAGGCGGGGTCGAACTTGTTGAACGTGTTGGCCCACACGACGCCCGCGTTCAGTTCGCCGAGCGTCTTGAATATCTTGCTGCCCTTGTCGGTCCAGACCCCTGCGCTGAGCCCGTAGCAGCTGTTGTTCGCCTTCTGCACCGCCTCGGCGGGGGTGCGGAAGGTCATGATCGCGAGCACCGGGCCGAAGATCTCCTCCTGCGCGATGACGTGCGACTGGGCTACGCCCGTAAAGTAGCTC
Organism: Armatimonadota bacterium; assembly: GCA_022563855.1. NCBI lineage: Bacteria > Bacillati > Armatimonadota > Armatimonadota bacterium. The sequence continues at coordinate 2,214 of JADFMN010000005.1, read as the reverse complement.
GGGCGGTAGAACCAGCCGCGCTCAGGGAGTTTGCACCGGCTGGTGTGGAACTCCGCGCCCTCTTCCTTCCCCGCCTTGACCAGTTGGCGGATTCGGTTGAGCTGCGCCTTGCTGTTGATCGCGCCGACGTCGGTGTTCTTGTCGAGCGGATCGCCGACTCTTAGGCTCTGGATTCTGTGGTCGAGCTTGCGGACGACCTCGTCGTGGACGCTCTCCTGCACCAGCAGCCGCGAGCCCGCGCAGCAGACGTGGCCCTGATTGAAATAGATCGCGTTGATGATCCCCTCCACCGCCTGGTCGAGCGGCGCGTCCTCGAAGATGATGTTCGCGGCCTTGCCGCCGAGCTCCAGCGTGATGTGGTCGGTCTTCGCGCTGCGCTGGATCATCTTGCCGACCTCGGTCGAGCCGGTGAAGGCGATCTTGTCGATGCCCGCGTGGCTGCTCAGGGCCGCGCCAGCCTCGCCGTCGCCGGTGACGATGTTGACGACTCCCGGCGGGAGGTCGGCTTCTTGGAAGAGTTTGGCCAACAGCAAGGCCGTCAGCGGCGTGGTCTCAGCGGGCTTGAGAACGACCGTGTTACCGCAAGCGAGGGCGGGGGCGATCTTCCACGACGCCATCAGCAGCGGGAAGTTCCAGGGGATGATCTGCCCCGCGACTCCGAGCGGTTTCGTGCGCCGTCCTGGGAACGCGTAGTCGAGCTTGTCCGCCCACCCCGCGTGGTAGAAGAAGTGCTGCGCGACCAGCGGGACGTCGATGTCGCGCGACTCCCTGATCGGCTTTCCGCCGTCCATGCTCTCCAGCACGGCGAACTCGCGTGCCATTTCTTGGATCATTCGTGCGATGCGATACAGGTACTTGCCCCGGTCGCGCGGGCTCATCGGCGCCCAGTACTTGTCGTACGCCTTGCGTGCGGCCTTGACGGCCCTGTCAACGTCCTTCTGCGTGCCATGTGCGACGTGGGAGAGTGTCTCTTCGGTCGCGGGGTTGACGGTGTCGAAGTACCGGCCTTCGATCGGCTCGACGAACTTTCCGCCGATGAAGTGGCCGTACTGATCGTCGATCTTGACGATCGCCGTACTCTCCGGCGCGGGGGAGTACTCCCACTTGTCGCCGAAGTTGAGCTTGGGTGCTCTCATCCGCCCGTTGCTTGACATCTTCACCGTCATTCGTATGTTCGTCTTAGTCTTCGCCATCTTTGTCTTAGTCCAAAGTGTAGTAGTCCGCCGACTGGTACGCGCCGGTGCGGAGCTTGGTGATCTGCATGAGCACGTCGTTCAGCAGTGTGCTCGCGCCGAAGCGGAAGAGGTCGGGGGCGAGCCAGTCGTCGCCGAGCGTCTCCTTGACCATTACGAGGTAGTGGAGGCTCTGCTTGGCAGTGCGGATGCCGCCGGCGGGCTTCATGCCGATCCTCTTACCAGTGCTCAGGTAGTGCTCGCGGATCGCCTCGAGCATGACGAGGGTGACGGGCATCGTCGCGGCGGGGGAGACTTTGCCGGTCGATGTCTTGATGAAGTCGCCGCCCGCCTCCATTCCGATGTGGCTGGCGCGGCGTACGTTGTCGTAGGTCTCTAGCTCGCCTGTCTCGAGAATGACTTTGAGCCGCGCGCTGCCGCACGCTTCTTTGACCGCCACGATCTCGTCGTAGACCTTCCTGTAGTCGCCCTGCATGAACGCGCCTCGGTTGATGACCATGTCGATCTCGTCCGCGCCCGCTTCGACCGCTCTTCTAACTTCGTCGAGCCTTCCGCCGATCGGGAACTGCCCGCTGGGGAACGACGTCGCGACGCTAGCTACATGGACGCCCGAGCCTTGCAGCGCCTTGACGGCTGTCGGGACGAGGTTCGGATAGACGCAGACCGCCGCCACGGAGGGAACGCTTGGATCGCGCGGGTCGGGGCGGAGCGCCTTGACGCACATCTGCCGCACCTTCCCGGGGGAGTCCTTGCCTTCGAGCGTGGTGAGGTCGGTCATCGAGACGACCATCTTCAAGCCTTGGAGCTTCGCGGCGGTCTTGATGCTGCGCTTGGTGAACTTCGCGGCGCGCTCGTCCGCGCCGACCTGGTCGACAGGCCGGTCGAACGCCCCTGGGGCGAGCAGACTGGTCAGGCTCGGGCGCGCCATTTGTGGCTAGAGTTTACTTGAGAGGGAGTTTGGGGTGGTTCGGGTTGGTTCGGGTTTGTGTTCAGAGGCTTGGGGGGGGGGGGGGGCGGGGTG